>JAYVBU010000217.1:0-6363 GCA_043750335.1 Betaproteobacteria bacterium
CATACCAATTTCACCTGGGACAAGGCTGCGGCCAGTGTCGCGGTTCGGGTTTCAAAGGTCGCAAAGCGATTTCTGAAATGCTCAATCTGAACGATGAAATCCGCGAGATGATCGTGGCGCGCGAACCGATTCGCCAGATCAAGGAGGCGGCGCGCCGCAATGGCACACGCTTTCTGCGGGAAGCTGCGTTGGAGCTGGTCGCTAAAGGCGAAACCACCTTACAGGAGATCAATCGTGTCACGTTTGTGGCCTGATCGGATACATATTGCACTCGCCCCTGACCGCCTCGTGTTAGTGCGGGCAAGTGGCGGGTTTGCGCCCAAGGTTTTGGCCAAGACGTTAGCGCCCGTGTCGAGCGTCGATTTGGAAAATGCTTGGAAGCCCGCCATCGAGACCTTGGCCAAAGCGCTTGCCGAAAAGCAATGGCAAGACGCGCAAATGCATATCGTGTTGTCGAATTATTTCGCGCGCTACCAATTGATCGCCTGGAGCGATGCAATTGAATCGGATGATGAGCGTGAAGCCTATGTGCGCGCCAGTTTTTCGCAAGTGTACGGTGACGCGGCCGCAGAGTGGGCCTACGCTATCAGCGAGACTGGGCGCGAGGCATCGTGGCTGGCCGCTGCGATAGACCGCCCACTACTGGCGCAGATTGAAGAAATCACCCTGCGCGCCAAATCCCAAGTGGTGTCGGTCATGCCGCATTTGATGCCTGCGTTCAATAATGTGCGGCGTGATATGAAACGACGCGATGCCTGGATCGTGCAGGTCGAACATAATAAATTATTGTTGGGTCTTCTCCTCGGTGGTCACTGGCAATCTATCGGCAGCCGTCAAGTGAGCCATGACGCCTGGCAAATCGAGTTGCCCTTATTGCTGGATCGGGAGTGGCGCTTGAAGGGCATGGGTAAAGCGCCGCGTACCGTCTATATCAGCGCGCCGGAGGCGAAGCAAGCGGCCTTGGACGGTGAGGGTAGGTGGGTGTTTCATTGGCTGCACCCTAAAATGAAATACGGCTTTGCCGGTCGGGTGGATTCGCCCTATGCCATGGCCGTGGGTGCATAGCATGACGCTGCGCGCACTGACGTTGGATTTTGTACATACATCGCGCCGCACGCCCTGGATCGGCGTGGTCGTGCTGCTCCTGGGCGCGCTGGCGGTGGGGGCGGCGGCAAACCAAGAGCGCGCGCTGTCGGGTCAAATTGAGCTGGCGAGTGCGCGGCTTGCGGCCATATCCAAGGGTGGACAAGCCAAACCCGTGCAACCGGTGGACGCGCAGGCGCAGCAAATTGAAATCCGCAATGCGAATGAAATTCTGCAACAACTGGCATTGCCGTGGAGCGATTTATTTAAGGTGGTGGAAACCGCGAACGAAAAAGAAATTGCCCTGCTGTCGATTCAGCCAGACGCCGGTAAACGCGTCTTGCGTTTATCCGGTGAAGCTAAAAATTTTGAAGCACTGTTGGCCTATATTGCGCGCCTGGAACAGACACCCATGCTGAGCCAAGTGTATCTCAGCAATCACGAGGTGCGCCTGCAAGACCCGCAGAAACCCGTGCGCTTTGCGTTGGTGGCAAGCTGGACGGTGCAGCCATGAGCGCGGCTTTGGCATACTCGCGGCGCGCGCTGATATTCCTCGGTTTGCCTGGGCTGCTGGGGGTAGCGCTGTTGTTGGGCGCGCTGGTGTTATCACTGACGGTTGTGCAGAAAAAGACAGTGCAGCTGGCGGAGTTGAAGCGCGAAAGCGCCTCGCTTAAATCACGGATCGAACGCGCGGCGAAAAGCGGCATCCCGGAAACGGGTAGTACGGAGGAGCTCAATAAATTTTATGGTTTTTTTAGCGGCGCGGCGTTGACCGATTGGCTGAATAAAATCTATGCCGCCGCCGGGGAGCAAAACCTCGTGTTGGAGCAGGGGGAATATCGCTTGAGCCCGGATAAAAGCGGCAAGCTCGCGCAATATCATGTGACGCTACCGGTAAAGGGCAGCTACTTGCAGATTCGGCAGTTCGTCGATCAAGCTTTGATCGACGTGCCGGTTGCGGTCTTGGATGATATTGACTTTAAGCGCGAGTTGATTGGCGCGACCCAATTAGAAGCACGGATCAAACTCACTTTGTATTTGAGGGCAAACTGATGGCCTGGTCGCAACGCAAACGTAGTGTCGTGCTGGGTGCAGCACTCATCGCTACGCTGGCAGCTGTGGCGTGGGTGAGCCAGCAGACGGATGAGACGCCCGTGCTGGCAGCGCCGGTACGACAATCAAACGCAGCCAAGGTGATACGCCCGAATACACAATCGCACGTGGCTTTGGAAAAATTACAACGCACACGTGCTGAAGCGGATACACCGACGGTGGAAGATGTATTCCAAGCCAAGTCCTGGTATGTCCCGCCGCCGCCGCCAAAACCCGTGCCGCCACCGCCGCCTGCGCCACCGCCTCTCCCATTTATCTATATGGGAAAGTTGTTGGAAGAAGATAAGCTCACTATTTTTTTAAGCAAACAAGACCGCAGTTTCGCAATTAAAGCAGGGGAAACGCTGGAGGGCGCTTATCGCGTCGATAGCGTGAATGCACGGCAAGTAATATTTACGTATTTGCCTTTGAATATGCAACAGACGCTCATCCTGGGAGGAGCGAACCAATGAAAATGATAAAACCAATTTGCATGGGCCTGCTGGTATTGGCCTTGTTGTCTTCCTGCACCGCAGGCCGCCAAGCGTTTGAGGATGGTGAGCGCTTGATCCGCGAAGGCAAAATAGAAGAAGGCTTAATCGAGTTGGAGCGCTCGATGAAGGAGAACAACCGGAGCGTGGAATACAAGACTTACTACCTGCGCCAGAAAGAGCTTTTTATCGCGTACCTGTTGACTAAGGCCGACAGCGCGCGCGGGGCGAGGCAATATGCCGAAGCTGAGAACGCTTATCGCCGCGCACTCAAGCTGGATGCAAATAATCGCCATGCGAAGGATGGTCTGGAAGGTATTCGTAATGATCGCCGTCGCGATGAGCAAATGGCGGCGGCTGAAAAAGCCTTGAGTAGCGGCAAGGCGGACGAAGCGCAATCCATCGCGCGCAGCGTACTGGCAGAAGACCCGGGCAACGAAGGGGCGCTGAAGCTAATCAAGGCGCAGGAAGATAAAGCCACCGCACAAAAACATGCAACGAGCGGTCTGGCTGCGGCCTTTAAAAAACCCATTACGCTTGAATTCCGCGATGCGAATCTGAAAGCGATTCTGGAAGTTATCTCGCGCGCTACGCAAATCAATTTTATCTTTGATCGCGATGTGCGCCCGGATTTGAAATCCACGATTTTTGTCAAAAATTCCACGATTGAGGATGTCATCAATCTGCTCATGGTCACGAATCAACTGGATAAACGTGTGCTGAATGAAAACACGGTGCTGATCTATCCCAACACCCCAGCCAAGGCCAAGGATTATCAGGAATTGATCGTGCGCGCTTTTTATCTGGCCAACGCTGATGTGAAACAGACCTTGAACATGATTAAAACCCTGGTCAAAACCCGCGATATCTTCATTGATGAAAAACTCGGTTTGTTAGTGATGAAAGATACGCCCGAAGCGATTCGTCTGGCCGAGAAACTTATCGTCACACAGGATCGCCCCGAGCCGGAAGTGATGCTGGAAGTGGAAGTGCTGGAAGTGAAGCGCAACCGTTTATTGGATTTGGGGCTGCAATTTCCGAATACGTTTACGGCTTTGAATTTAATTAACACCGATGCAGTCACGACATCCAGCGGTACAACGGTCGCCACTACCACCACCCAGGTGAATCAGGCAGTAACCGTGCAAACGTTAAAAAATCTGACCGGTGGCCAAATTGGCATTTCGCCCAATCTTGAATTGAAGCTGAAAAAAGAAGACGGCGATGCACAAATTTTGGCAAATCCGCGCATCCGGGTAAAGAACAAGGAAAAGGCCAAAATCCATATCGGCGAGAAAGTGCCGGTGATAGCGACGACCTCTTCAGCGACGACAGGGGTGGCGGAATCGGTAACTTATCTGGATGTCGGTTTGAAACTGGACGTAGAGCCACAAGTATTTCTCGATGGTGACGTGACTATCAAAGTGGGCTTGGAAGTCTCAAGCATTGTGCGCGAGATTCGCGGTCAGGCCGGCTCGCTCAATTATCAGGTTGGTACACGCAATGCGGCCACGGTGCTGCGCTTGAAAGATGGCGAGACGCAAATTTTAGCGGGCTTGATTAGCGATGAAGACCGGCAAAACGCCAGCAAAATTCCAGGTTTGGGCGACTTGCCGCTGATTGGGCGTTTGTTTTCGACCCAACGCGACGAAACAATTAAAACGGAAATTGTTCTGTTGATTACGCCGCACATAGTGCGCAATCTGACACGCCTGGATGCGGCGCAAAGTGAATTTTCTTCCGGTACAGAGGGTTCTATCGGCATCGCCGCAAGTCTGCGCCCGCCTAACACGGCGGCGACGCAATCCGCGCCGCCAACTCCCGCAGTCGTTCAGACGCCCGGCGCGCCGCCGCTTGCCCCCTCGGCGGCTGCACCGTTGACCTTATCGCTCTCGACCGTGCCAAATGTTACGCGTGGACAAGAGTTTAATTTAGTGGTGCAAGCGACATCAAGCAACGATGTGAAGTCTTTAAGTTTTGATCTGGCGTATGACGCGCAATATATGGAAGTCGTGCGAGCAAGCGAGGGCGCGTTCATGAAGCAAGGCAATACCGCGACCGAATTCAGCGGTAATCCGGTCGAAGGTTCTGGCACGTTGACAGTCGTCCTCAATCGAACAGAGGGCGGCGCGCGCGGTTCGGGTGCAGTGGCCGTGGTGTTAATGCGCGCGCTACAAGAAAGTGGAACAGTCCAGGTAAGCATCGAGAATGTTAAAGCATCGGACAGGAGCGGCAAGCCGCTCAACACGACCGTGCCGTCGCCTGCGAACATCAACGTCACGCCATAGCATTACGGTATGGATGCGTTTAAACCCTTCTCTGGACGCATGGGCAATAGCGGCTTCACGCTGCTTGAGCTGCTCATCACGGTGGCGATTGTCGGCCTCATGGCCAGTATCGCACTACCGATGGCTGAGTTGGCGGTGCAGCGCTCCAAAGAGCAGGAGTTACGCATTGCCTTACGCGAAATCCGCAGCGGTATCGACGCGTACAAAAAAGCCTGGGACGAGGGGCGGATACAAAAGAGCGTGGATGATTCTGGATATCCTAAAACCCTAGCGCTACTGGCTGAAGGCGTAGAAGATTTCAAAAGCCCGAAGCGTTCTAAAATGTTTTTTTTACGGCGCATACCGCGTGACCCGACGGTGAAGGATACGCGCAGCGATCCTGCCGATACATGGGGAAAGCGATCCTACAAAAGCCCGCCTGACGACCCGCAAGAAGGCGAGGATGTTTATGATGTTTACTCCTTAAGTAAAGGTGTGAGCATCAATGGCGTGGCTTACCGGGAGTGGTGATGGACAGGAAGTGGGTAAAGGGATTTACCTTAATCGAGCTGTTGGTGGTGTTGGCCATTATCGCCTTGCTGGTGTCGATTGCCGCGCCGCGCTATTTCAACAGCGTTGAAAAATCCAAGGAAACCGTGCTGAAGCAAGATTTATCCACGATGCGCGAAGCGCTCGATAAATTTTACGGCGACACGGGGAGCTATCCAGCTGTGCTCGACGAATTGATTTCTAAAAAATATTTGCGAAATCTACCCGTTGATCCAATAACCGAAAGCGCGACAACATGGGTGACTGTGCCGCCGGACGACAGCGACAAGGGCGGTGTGTTTGATGTGCATAGTGGCGCACCAGGCAATGGGCGCGATGGCACGCCGTACGCGAGCTGGTAATGCGCCAACAGGGCTTTACTTACCTAGCGTTGTTATTCGCCGTGGCGATCATGGGTGCGGTGCTGGGTGCAACGTCCGTCGTGTGGCGTACGATGAGTCAGCGCGATAAAGAACAGGATCTGCTTTTTGTTGGGCACGCTTACCGTAAAGCAATTGAGCAATATTATGAGAGCACGCCCGGCACCAGCAAGCAGTACCCTAAAAAGCTGGAAGACCTGATCGAGGATAAGCGACAAACCAAGCTGACCCGCCATATCCGCAAGCTGTACGCCGACCCCATAACTGCCAGCAAACAATGGGGCATAGTGAAGGGCGAAAAAGAAACAATTAGCGGCGTGTATAGCTTGTCCGACAAAAAACCAATCAAGACCGGGAATTTTGAAGAAGCCGATATGGAGTTCGAGGGTACGACGTCCTATCAGGCGTGGCGATTCGTGTTTCAGGCTAAATCGGCCACCCCAGGAGCAGGCGTCGCGAAACCGTCCGGCACACTGCCGGTAAGCCCGCCGCTAGTGCCAC
>JAYVBU010000218.1:0-2861 GCA_043750335.1 Betaproteobacteria bacterium
GCCCATACCCGCAAATAGCGTCGCGTAAAAAGGGCTCGACTCATTCACCGCCAGCGCCATGCTCTCTTGCCTCGGATAAGCAACGGGCGCTTGCTCCCGCCACCCACTCGAAGCCTGAACCCTGAATCCCGAATCCTGCCCCCCGCTCACTGACACTTGATTCCCGACGCCTGACGCCTGACCCGCCAACGCCCGATTTACCGCGTGATACAGAAACTGATGCAGCGCACGGCCATCGCGAAAGCGCACCTCGATCTTGGTCGGATGCACATTCACATCCACCGCCGCCGGATCGAGCGTGAGGAACAAGACATAAGCCGGGTGTCGCGCTTGATGCAGCACATCTTTGTATGCCTCGCGCAGCGCATGCGAAATCAATTTGTCGCGCACGAAACGGCCATTCACAAAAAAATATTGCGCGTCGCGGCTAGCGCGGGAATACGCCGGCACACCGGCAAAACCTGACAAGCGCAAATCGCTTGCCTCGATCTCGATAGGTAGGGAAGCTTGCGCGAAATCCTCACCCAGAATTTCATGCACGCGCTGCGCGAGTTGGGTGGGGCGTAAGTGCCAAGTCACGCGGCCATTGTGTTGCAGCGTGAAGCCGACCTCAGGGTGTGCCAGCGCAATGCGCTTGAACATCTCTTCGCAATGCGCGTACTCGGTCGCCTCGGTCTTTAAAAATTTACGCCGCGCTGGCGTGTTGAAATACAAATCGCGCGCTTCAATCGTCGTGCCCACTGCATGCGCTGCGGGTTGCGGAGTGGACAACGCGCCACCTTCGGTTTCGACTAGCCATGCATGCTCGGCTTGCAACGTGCGGCTGGTCAAAGCCATGCGCGTGACAGAAGCAATGCTCGCCAAGGCTTCCCCGCGAAAGCCTAAGCTCGCCACGCGCTCTAAATCCTCAAGTGACGCGATCTTACTGGTCGCGTGACGCGCTAAGGCCAAGGCCAACTGCTCGCTCGCGATGCCGCCGCCGTTATCGGTCACTTGAATCTGCTTAATGCCACCCTGGGTGAGCTTGACTTCGATCTCCGTTGCACCGGCATCAACGCTGTTTTCCAGCAACTCTTTCAAGGCGGAAGCAGGCCGATCCACCACCTCGCCAGCGGCGATTTGGTTGATGAGTAGATCGGGGAGGAGATGAATGTGGGGCATGTCGGCTTCAGAATTTAGCCAACATTATAGCCTTGGATAGGCCTCAGTTCTTCGCCAACCTAGGCTTGGCCAACGGCGGGCTTTTAGCAAAATAGCGCTTGATGCCGGAGACAATCGCTGCCGCCATTTTGTCTTGATAGTCCTCGTCGGTGAGGCGCGCTTCTTCTTCCGGATTGGTGATGAAGGCGGTCTCTACCAGGATGGAGGGAATGTCTGGCGCTTTCAGTACGGCGAAACTAGCTTGCTCAACGTCGCCTTTATGCAATTTGTTCACGCCGCCTAATTCGCCCAGCACCGCACGGCCCAAGCGCATGCTGTCGTTGATGGTGGCGGTTTGCGACAAGTCGAGCAGCGTTTGTTTCAGGTATTTATCTTTCACGTCCAGATTTACGCCGCCAATCAAGTCCGCTTCGTTTTCGCGTTTAGCCAACCAACGCGCTGCGGCGCTGGTCGCGCCGTTTTCTGATAGCGCGAATACGGATGAACCGCGCGCCTCTGGGTTGATGAAAGCGTCCGCGTGGATCGACACAAATAAATCGGCTGAGACTTTGCGCGCCTTCACCACGCGATTGCCCAACGGGATGAAATAGTCGCCATCGCGTACTAAGAAGCCGCGCATATTTGGCTCTTCATCGAGCTGAGCTTTGACGCGCTTGGCGATGGATAAAGTAACGTCTTTTTCGAATGTACCTCGCGCGCCTTTCGCGCCTGGGTCCTCGCCGCCGTGGCCTGCATCCAACGCGATGGTGACAAGCCGCACCAGCTCCAACGGGTCTTTGCTCTTGGCTTTGGCCTTACGCGGGTTAACCGCTTTTTCTGTTTCGACCTTGGCGAGCTTATCTTCCGACTTGGGCATGGGTGGTGCGGCGGTTTTTTCGGTTTTAAAGGGTGCGCTCAAACCCGCAGCGGCATCTGTGGCATTGCCGGTTTCCATCAGCGCCAACAGCGGGTCAACCGGCTTAGCGGGATAAATATCCAACACCAAACGGTAGCCATAATCGCCATACGGTTTGACGATAAAGACGGCTGGTTTTACCTCGGCTTTGAGATCAAATACCAAGCGCACCACGTTCGGTTTAAAACGGCCCGCGCGCACGGCTTTTATGTAGGGGTCATCGGCACCCACTTTGCCAGTGAGTTGCGACAGCGTGTTACTGAGTTCGACATCATCCAGATCGAGCACGATTCGATCCGGGTTGTCGATGGTGAAATGTTTGAAGCTGATCGGCTGTTTTGATTCGAGGGTGATGCGTGTGTATTCCGCCGCAGGCCAGACGCGGGTGGCGGTGATCTTGATGGACTCAGCCGCGACACAAACAGAAATTGATGCAGAAAAAAACGCGAGCAGCAGCGTCAGGCGATATAACACCGCTAAGCGATCAACTCTTTTTCCCATCGCGCTAAACATTTTTTTCCTGCCTCCGTTTCTGCTTTGATTTGGAGACTTCTGCCTTCATCAACGACAGACAATACAATTCGCAAATCTGGTGTGGGTAAAAAAACACCTGCTTTTTCTGGCCACTCCACAAAGCACACCGTGTCTGGATTGAAGTGCTCGCGGAACCCTGCATCGACCCATTCTTGCGGGTCAGCGAAACGATAAAAATCAAAGTGATACAAGTATAAGCTCGAAACGGTATAAAGTTCAACCAAGGTATAGGTGGGGCTTTTTACTTTGCCCGTATAACCCAGCCCACGCA
>JAYVBU010000219.1:0-6345 GCA_043750335.1 Betaproteobacteria bacterium
GTCATCTCATTGAGCGTGGTGGCGGGGTAGGTAATACAAGTCTGGTCCAGCACGCGCTCCATGGTAATGGCGTCGCCCGGCAACAAGCTGGTGCCCCAACGGAAGCCAGGGGAGAACGCCATGTCTGCACCCTTCACTTCGATCAGTGCATCCACGATGACTTGGTCGAAGGTGCCATTGAAGTTGCCGCGCCGATAAAGAAAGTCTTCAGTAACCGCGAGCTTTTCATTGAGCTTGGCTTCGTATGGCGCGCGCACCTTTTTGATGTAATCCGCCATCGGCTTGTCGGCTTCGATAAGGTTGGAGAATACAGGCAGCAAACGATATTTGTATCCGGCCACTTTGCCATTTTTGACATCGAGGTCCATCACGCCAAGGTATTTTCCGTTCGAGCCTGCATTGGTCACTAAGGTCGTGCCGCCCGCATTTTTAACCGGGATCGCCTGAGGAATGGCGTCATGCGTGTGACCGCCGAAGATCACATCCACACCCGTGACGCGCGTAGCCATCTTGAGATCGACATCCATGCCGTTATGCGACAACACGACGACCACTTTTGCGCCTTTGGTGCGCGCCTCATCCGCAAATTTTTGCAGGCTGTCGTCCTGGATGCCGAACGTCCAATCCGGCGTGAAGTGGCGCGGGTTAGCCACCGGCGTGTAGGGGAAAGCTTGTCCAATAATCGCGACCTGAACGCCGTTTACATTTTTGATTACATACGGCTTGAATACCTGATCGCCAAAGTCGGCAGTCTTAACGTTTTGCGCCACGAAATCGACAGAACCCTTGAAGTCTTTTTCGACGATTTCTTTCACGCGCTCCGCACCCAGGGTGAATTCCCAGTGCGGGGCCATCACGTTCACGCCCAGCATTTTTTGCGCGCCGACCATGTCCGCACCATTGGTCCAATACGCTGTGCCAGAACCCTGCCACGTATCACCCGAGTCCAGCAGCAAGGCACCAGGGCGCTGAGAACGGATATTTTTAATCAGTGTTGCCAAATGCGCGAAACCGCCTACTTTTCCGTACATCTTGGCGGCAGCAACGAAATCAAGGTAAGTAAACGCATGTGCATCGAGCGAACCGGGCTTGATGCCATAGGCCTTCAAGAAATGTTCGCCGACCAAATGCGGTGCTTTGCCCAATGCCGCGCCGACGCCGATATTCACATTCGGCTCGCGGAAATACACGGGCATTAGCTGTGCATGGCAATCGGTAAAGTGCATGAAGCTGACGTTGCCGAATTTAGGCAACTCGTAAAAGTTTTTCGGCACTTCGCCGGCCAACGCTTGGCGGCTATCCAACGCCATGCCGCTAGCGGCAGCAACCGCCAGCACTTCTAGAAATTCACGACGGGTCATCGTCATCATTCAACTCCTGCAAAATATCCAAGTGTGAGCGCATTTACCCCGTATTGGGGCTGCATTTTTATCGGTACAAAAAAACAAGGCTTGCGGGGATTAGCCTACAAGCCTTGTTCCATGCACCTATATAGCTTACTTACGAAATACCGGCGTCTGCATCGGTAGGCCGTTACTGATATAGGAGTGGAAATACTCCAGATTGTTGTACTCCTCGCCGCCTTGCTTGTAGGGCACGGCGCGCACTTGGCGATTGCATTGCACATAGCGCGTCTGCAAGGTCGTCACCGTATCGCCGCCACGAAACTCCGGCCAGTGCGCGGCTTGACCCAGCACAGGCGACAAGAGTTCAGTGCGGAGCGTCGCTCCGACCATATGGATATGGCAAGAAGCGCAGGAGAAGTTGAGCTGTCCACGGCGTTGGTAAAACTGCTGCTTGCCTTTCTCGAACGCCGCATTCGCTTTTTCACCTTCAACTTTAACGTTCATTCTCATGCCGTCGGATAAGCTGCGCGAGTAGGATGTCAACAAGCCCATGGTTTTCATGTCGTCGTAGGCGTATTCCTCTTCCCCATTGGCCTTGCGGCAAGAGTTGATCGCCATTTCATACGTTACGACCTTACCCAGCTTCTCATCGAAATAGGGGAAATGCCCTGCCATGTTTTTACCCACGTTGCCGCAGTCAGCATATTTCTTGCCATTTTTAAATGGCGTTTCCCACATTTTCTTACCCTTATCAATTTCTGAATCATAAGGGGGAAACTCCATGATGGCCTTGTATTGCTGAAATGCATCATCGCTGAAGCTCAGCGCGCCATTCACATAGTCGTCGAATTTAATATTGGGAAACTTAATCTTATAGTGATCCAGAATTTGTTTGCGATCCTGCTCCGGGGTGGCATGCACACCCAATGAGCCCAATAACAGGCTTGCGCCAAAAACAGCCAATAGCAATTTTTTCATTGTGTCCTCCTCATAACTGACAAGTGCCGGAAGGGGGAGACCCCCAACCGGCGCTGGCTTGCTTTAGGCTACTACAGCCTCGGCTGAGTTTTTATCGCCCTTATTGTCCGTCCAATTCACCGTCACTTTGTCGCCCGCTTTGGCGCCTTTTACCTTGAAACCCAGGAACGGGTTCTTGGAAATGGCTTGACTCCATTGTGCATCCAGAACGGTCTTGCCATTTACTTGCGCATTCACGCTTTGAATGAAGTGTGCCGGGACAACTTGACCGGTCTTGGCATCTTTACGCTGACCGGTTTCCATTGGGTGATTCATTAGTACTTTAACGTTAGCGGAGTCGCCTTCAGCCGTTGCACGTATTTTCATCGGTTCTGCCATGATCGTATCCTTTCAGTTTTTTCGGTTAGCGTCGCGATACGGGGCCGATTAGCCGCCGCAACCGCCGATGGTGACTTTCACTTCCTTCACGGCGGTGTAGGATTTGGTTCCTGCTTTCACCACGACGCGCACATTGGAAGTTTGGCCCATCTTGATACGGGTACTGACATAACCATCCGCGCCATTGGATAAATCGAAGCTAGCCGTCAAAGGCGCAGCATTTTTTTCGACGAGAAGCGAAATGCTGCTGGTACCGGCGATTTTGCTGGTCACTTCTACAGGAACCACCGCGCCGTTTTCCGCGATATCGGGGGCTTTGATTACGATGTCTTGGCTATCGGCTGGGCCGCTGGCGTTCAAAACTTTCAGTGCATCCGGCACACCCTTGGCTTCAAAAGCGGCCTTGTTCCATTCGGCGGCGAGCACTTCGCTTGGCTTCAACAATCCGGCAGCCACAGCCACAGCCACGGTACCTGCTGCGCTGGCGCCTTGTAAAAATGTTCTGCGTTTCGTGTTCATAACTACTCCTTGTAACTGAATTGGCTTAACAAGCGTGATTGAAAAGGCTCAGAGACCATATACGTAATCAGTGACTTTATCGATTTCTTTTTCAGTCAAGATTTCATACTTGCCAAACGGAGGCATGGTGCTCATCGGATTGTTTTTGGTTGCGTCCCAAATCTGATCGCGCAACTTTTTCTTATCTGGGAAACGCGCTTTCATCGCGATAAGCGGCGGCGCAATGTTCGCACTGGTGATTGCTTTGGGGTCGCCCGGCAACAAGTGGCAAGCCAAACAATTGCCTTTCCTATTATTCAGGGCAATATCTTGGCCGGTGGGTTCAGCAGGTTTTTCTGCTTCAGTCGGTTTTACTGCTACGGCAGGAGCCGAGGGCTGCTGCGTATAGCCAGTGGTCGAGAGCATCATGCCAACGATGCTGGCAGCCAACATGAGTTTGGTGCTCTTCGGCATTGTTTCCTCCTTCAGATTTTGTTTTAGATTGATCGGATATCCGACCTTGCCAAGCCTACATTTACACCTACATCAAACCCTACTTGACGCCGCCATTTGTATAATGGATTTCGTAAGGATAACCAATGTCAACGCCACCGCGCAAGCCATTCGAGTACTGTACCTGTAGATAATTTTTTACGGGTCTATTTCCACTTCCACCCGCGCTCCTACCTAAACCAGACATATAAGTTCCGCCTTATAAACCAATGGTATTTTCACTCCCTGTATAACGCACTCGATCACGGGAGGAATACATGATTTCATTGGCGCTTGGTATCAGCGTCCAGCGCCTTCAGTTCTTTCATACGCGCTTCTGCGCTGGATAATTGGTAAAAATCACTCTCATCCGACTTGAGTGCGATTTGGAGTTGCTCGATAGCTGAGCCGAGGTTGCCGCGCCGCGCATAAGCCTCCGCCAGCGCGCGATGCGATAGAAAGCGTTTGCCTGTGGCTGCGTAGGCGCGCGCTTGATACTCATACAGCCGGTAATCTCCGGCGCGTGTTTTGAGTTGTTCATTCACGAATTTAACCGCCTCGGCACCCTGCCCGGCAGAAAGTAGCGCGTCGGCATAGCCATAAATCAGCGCACGATTAAAAGGAAAACGCTTTAGCGCAGAGCGATAAATCATTAAGGCGGCCGCATCTTGACCTTGGGCGCGCCTCAGTTCGGCGGACAGCGTCTCAATCATGGGCTGTGGGGAGGCGGCTTTTTGTAAGGCGGCCAGCTCTTTCTCGGCGCGGTCCAGTTTTTTCATCCGCACCAAGGCAGCAATCAGGCCATAGCGCTGGGCGATTTCGTTATTGAATTTTTTTTCTTTGAGGCCGGTTTCAAAATCGGTGACCGCATCCTCGGCCCGGCCTGCAGCGGCGCGCAGCTTGGCTCTTACCAATTGATAGTCGAGCGAATCGGGCACTTGCTTGTAGGGCGTTTCTGCCAGCCGATTTTGGATGTCGGCCAAACGATCAGTGCTCAATGGATGAGTGCGAAGATACGAAGGCGCGTTATTGTCGTAGAGCCGGTTGAATTTGCCCATGCGATCAAAGATACTGGCCATGCCGCCCGGATCGAGGCCGGATTCCTGCATGATCTGAAAGCCCACGCGATCCGCCTCGCGCTCGTTTTCACGGGTGAAATCGAGCGAACTTTGAATCAAGCCTGCCTGCGTCACTGCCGCCGCCGCAGCGCCTATGTCAGAATTGGCGCGCGCGGCGAGAATCGACACCGCCAGTGCCGCAATCGAGATCAGGCTATTTCGCGACTCTTGCGCCACCATGCGCGATATATGCCGCTGCGTGACATGCGCGATCTCGTGCGCCAACACACCAGCCAATTCCGACTCGCTTTGCGCCGTGAGGATCAAGCCGGAATGCACGCCGATAAACCCGCCCGGCAGCGCGAACGCGTTCAAGGTGCTGTCCCGCACCGCGAAGAATTCAAAGTCTTGACGATTATTTGGGCTAGCGGCTGCGAGCCGGTAGCCCAGGCTATTCAGATAATCGGTGATTTCGGGGTCTTCCAAGAAATCGCGGTCGGCCCGGATGTCGCGCATGATCGCCTCGCCGACTTTGCGCTCCAGTTGCGGCGAGAACACGGACTGTGAGGCCTCGCCCAGATCGGGTAGATTGCTGGCGGAGTATGCGGGCCAAGCGCACAACACGCCCAGCGCCAATAGGTGGGTCAATTTCATGGTGATATGATAACGAGAAATGCTTATAAGTTCATCGCCATGCCCAAATCCCTGACCCACTTCGACGTGCACGGCCAAGCCCATATGGTGGATGTAGGCGGCAAGCCTGAAACGCATCGCGTCGCGCGCGCCACAGGGCAGATTGTGATGCTGCCCGCCACGCTCAAAGCGATTCAAGCGGGCACTAGCAAAAAGGGGGACGTGCTCGGCATCGCGCGTATCGCTGCGATCCAGGGAGCCAAACGCACCGCCGATCTGATCCCGCTCAGCCACCCGATTCCGATCACCAAAGTCGAGGTCGCGTTTGAAACGCGTAACCGTCCGGCGCGCGTGATCTGTCACGCCACGGTCGAAACCATCGGCCGCACCGGCATCGAGATGGAAGCGCTCACCGCCGTATCCGCCGCCCTGCTCACCATCTACGATATGTGTAAAGCCATTGATCGCGGCATGCAGCTCACCGAGATTCGCTTACTGGAAAAGCGTGGCGGAAAATCCGGGCATTGGGTTGCCGACAAGCCCAACGCTCGCTAAACCGGAATGAAAACTTGGTTCGCGCTACTCTGCGTATTTTTTATCGGCAACGCATTTGCCGCGCCGAATCTGCGTGCGATTCCAGTCGCACCCGACATAGATGTGCCCATCACGCACTACGCCGCGCGCAGCCAGACTTTGATTCTCTGGCTCCCCTCAGAATTCGGCCTAGTGCAGGCCCAACAGGCCGCCGCAGCGAAATTAGCGCAGCGCGGCTACAACGTATGGTTGGCCGATTTATTTGGCGCGCGTTTTTTGCCGGTAGCACCCAGCAGCCTGGATCAAATCCCCAGCGCTGATGTAGCCAATTTAATCCACGCCGCCGCGAAAAAATATCGCAAAATTATTTTAGTCAGCAGCGGACGTGGTGCAGTGGTATCGCTAGGCGGCGCGCAACAATGGCAAGC
>JAYVBU010000220.1:0-2858 GCA_043750335.1 Betaproteobacteria bacterium
TGGTTCAGTCTTAATACGCCCGCGCCGCGACGTTCGCCGCCGCTGCCGCCGCTTGGTCTGCCGCTGGCTCAATCCGCACGGAGCATTGCTTGAACGCCGGTTGGCGCGAAAATGGATCGAGCAGGCCCAGGGTCAGACGATTGACGCAATCGTGAAAATGAAACGGGATGAACACCATATTGCGCGCGATGCGTTGCGTGAGCTGCACCATCACCACGGCTTCGCCGCGCTTTGAGGTTAAGCGCGCGTATTTGCCATGTTCCACACCCAGCTCGGCGGCTGCATCCGGGTTCATTTCCATATACGGTGTCGGGCTGAATTTGTTGGCGTTGCCGACTTTTCCGGTGCGCGTACGGGTGTGAAAATGCTCCACCACGCGGCCCGAGTTGAGCCAGAACGGATAGTCGGTGTCGGGATGTTCGTTGTTATCGACAAAGGCAAGTGGTATCAATTTTGCACGGCCATCCGGGTATTGGAATTTGCCGTCGGTATAGAGCCGTTGCGCGCCGGTTTCTTCGCCAGCGCGGCAGGGCCATTGCATGCCGCGCTGCGCTTCGATCTTGGCGTAGCTCATGCCGGAGATATCCAACATGCGATCATCGCCCTTGGACAATACTTTCATTTCTTCGAACACGCCTTCTGCTGTCTCGGGGAAGCTCGGCCCGGGGCCATTGCTGAAACGTTTGGCCATCTGGTTGAATATCCATAAATCAGGCTTGGATTCGCCATTGGGCGGCATCACGTTGCGAACCAGATTCACGCGACGCTCGGTGTTAGTGAAGCAGCCCTCTTTCTCCGCCCACACGGCGGCGGGTAAATAGACGTGGCTGTATTGATTGGTTTCGACATCGCTATACGCATCTTGCACCACGAGAAATTCCAGCTTCTCTAATGTCTTGCGGATACGGCTAGTGTTGGGCATGGAGGTCATGGGGTTGGTGGCGATCAACCACAGCCCTTTAATCTGCCCGGTTTCGATGGCGGGCAGAATATCAGTTTGAAACATGCCACGCTTTTTGGGGAAAAAATCTGGATCGACGTTCCAGAACTTGGCTATTTCTGCGCGATCTTTTTCTTTTTCCAGTACGCGATAACCCGGTAAGCCGGAGCATGACGACCACTCGCGCGTCCCCATCGCGTTGCTCTGGCCGGTGATGGAAAGCGAGGTCTGGCCGGGCTTGCCGATATTACCGGTGATGAGATTGAGATTGTTGATCGCCACCACACCATCGGAACCATGCGTACTTTGATTGATGCCCATGGTCCAGATGCTCATGGCTTTGGGCGCTTTTGCATACAGGCGCGCCACGTTGCGGATCGTATCTTCATCCACGCCGCACTGTAGCGATGCGGTGTAGGGGTCCCAGCGTTCAATTTCGGCCTTGAAGGCTTCAAAGTCGGCGCAGTGCGCGTCGATGTAAGTCTGATCCTGTAAATGTTCTTTCAAAATCACATGCGCCATTGCATTCAGCAATACGACATCGGTGCCGGGGGTGACGGCCAAATGCATGTCTGCCATTTGCGCGAACATGGTGACGCGCGGATCGACCACGATCACCGGAAATTTACGTTTTTCCAAGGCCTCCTTGAGCCGCCAATAAATCACCGGGTGCTGCTCCGGCAAGTTGGAGCCGAAAGCGATCAGGCAATCGGTGTGATCGAAATCCTCGTAGCAGCCGGGTGGGCCATCGCTACCGAAAGAGCGTTTGTAACCCGACACCGCCGAGGCCATACAGAGCGTGGTGTTGCCGTCATAGTTGTTAGTGCCGATCAGGCCGCGCGTGAGCTTGCCCAGGGTGTAAAACTCTTCGGTCATGATCTGGCCGGTGGACACGATGGCGAAGGCATCGCGGCCATAGGCCGCTTGAATACGCTTGATTTCGGCGCTGGTTTTGTCGAGTGCGATATCCCACGAGGTTTCTTGAAAGGGTTCGTGGCGGTAGTCGCGCATCAAAGGCTGATCGCCGCGCCCCGCCGTTTTGCGAAACAGCTCGTGTTCCAAAATACCTTTGATGCACAGCTTGCCGCGATTCACATCGGCATCGGCCACGCCACGCGAGGCGACTGCCGTACCGGTCTTGTCCAAACCGACCTCGATGGAACAGCCGGTAGAACAATAACCGCAGGTGGTATAGCGCCACTCGACAACACCTTTATCGACGAGCTTGATGGGATTTTTTTTATTGCGGCCAAATAGCATTCCATTTACTCCGAGCTAAAAACTTAAAAAATCACCACAGAGTACACAGAGGACATGGAGGAAATGCAAAATTCAATTGTGCAATCCATGACCATGTTCACCTTGCCGATAATTCTCTTCCAAGGGGGGTTACTCCGTGACCTCTGTGTACTCCGTGGTGAAGATTTATTACTTGTCTGGACACCCCTCATTCGGCATCAGCGACAAAAACACTTTCTCGCCTTCCAGCCGAATCGGAAACGATGCCGCACAGCCTTCGTCCGGCGCAACGGCGATGCCGGTCTCTAATGCAATGCTCCAGTTATGCAGCGGACAGGCGACGGTCTTGCCATAGATAATGCCTTGCGACAGCGGGCCACCTTTGTGCGGACATTTGTCGCGCAGGGCAAATACTTCATCCTGCATATTACGAAACACGGCGATATCGCCCAGCGGCGTTTTGACGACACGTGCTCCATCTTTGGGGATGTCGGACATGACCCCTACTTCAATCCATTTAACAGCTTGCATAGCTACTTTCTTGACGGCGGAATTCATACGGTTTGTCCTTCAATCACTTTCAAGGGCGTAAATTCGTGTTGATCCACACCCTTGGCGCGCTCGGCCCAAGGATCGAATTTGTAAATTTCTTGCGATTCGAGGAAGCGTTGGTAGGCAG
>JAYVBU010000221.1:0-6279 GCA_043750335.1 Betaproteobacteria bacterium
GCCATTGTTCGCTTCATTCTGCACCGGCGCATTGGTTTCTTTCTCACGCAGAGCCGCATCAAAACCACCGCCCTGAATCATGAAGTTGTCGATGACGCGATGAAAGATTGTCCCCTGGTAAAAACCGTTTTTTACATAGCCTAGAAAATTCTCCACCGTCTTCGGTGCTTTGTCCGCATACAGCTCCAGAGTGACACTACCCAGATTGGTTTTCATCTCCACCAAGGGGTTGGCCGCGGACGCGTTGACTGAAACACACAAACCCAAAATAGCAGCGAAAAGCATTTGTTTCATTTCGATTCTCTCCAGAGGATTAAAAACCCGCAGAGCCTAGCATGCTCTTGGGATTTTGTGGTTTGAGCGGACGAATCGTCCAGCCCGGATTTTTGTAAGATTAAGGCTTGACTTGACCGACCGGTCAATTACAATGCGCTTCATGCACCCCACTGTTGACACTCAGCAACGCATTCTCGATGCCGCCCACGAGCTGATTTATTCACGCAGCTATGCCGATGTGGGCGTAGCCGCCATTTGTGAGCAGGCTGGGGTAAAAAAAGGCAGCTTTTATCATTTTTACCCCAGCAAACGCGATTTAACCCTGTCCGTGCTGGATGCCCACTATCCTGAAATAAAAGAACATTTGGTCAAACGAGCCTTTGCCAACGACATCCCCCCGCTAGCGCGCATTGAACGCTTCGGCCAAGTCGCCTATGAATTTCAAAAGCAGGTGGCGCACGACACCGGACGTGTGCGTGGCTGCCTGTTTGGGAATTTAGCCACCGAGTTGGCGACGCAGGATGAACCGATTCGCCTCCGCATCGAGCAGATTTTCGCCAGCATGCAACAAGGATTGCGCGCCGTATTGGACGAGGCCGTCACCACAGGCGATGTGCAAGACATCGACGTCGAGGTCACCGCGCAAGCTATGTTGGCCTATTTTGAAGGCGTGATGCTGCTGGCTAAAAGCCAAAATAATGTCGAAATCCTGCGCCAATTGCTGCCCGCAATGGCACAAATCCGCATCAAAACCTGTTGAAATAAAGCCAAATCATGCAAAAAGCACCGGGCATTTTTTTATCTATTAGTTGACCGACCGGTCGGCTAGTTTACGCAGCACCCACCACCAAAGGAGTTACAAACCATGCAAACCCAAGTCAGGCAGCGCACCAAACCCTTAATCACCCCACACGCGCCGATGGGCGAAGAGGGGCGCGTCGATGCCGTATTCGGCGCGGTAAAACAGCACATTGGTTTCGTCCCCGACGGTCTGCGCCTGTACAGCTTCAGCCCGCCCTTGCTGGAAACGTTTGTCGGCAATATTTCCTATTTCAATAGCGGTGAGCGGCTGACGCCGTCTTTGATGGCTATGATCCGCTATCTCGTTTCGTGGGAATCGAAGTGCCATTTTTGCATCGACATGAACGAGGGATTTCTCACCAATATGGGCTTGGAGCTCGACGCGATTCGCGCGGCGCGCAATAAGCCCGAAGCCGCGCCGATTCCCGACAAGGAAAAACCCTTGCTCATGCTCGCTTTAAAATCGGTGAATGATCCAGAAGGCGTGAACGAGACAGATATCCAAGCGGCAAAAGCACAAGGCTGGACCGACCGCGATATCTTCGATGTAGTGGCGCAAGCAGCCAGCAACCGCGCATTCAGTTATGTGCTGAGAACTTTCAACGTGGAATCTCAGGGCGCGTTTGCCTAATCAAATAGGGCTCGATGCCGCCCTGGCGTCGAGCCCTGTTTTTAGTGCAGCGTCAACCTTCTGCTTCACCGTCTTCATATGGGTTATCCACCAAATGAAACGGATGATCGACGGGCATATCAATAAACGCCCGCCGGTTCGCTTCATTTTCAAAATAGATAACCATGCTGCCATCGACTAAATAAGGATGGCCCGACAAATCTGCTATTTCCACGCCGGTCATGGGATCGGTGCTGCTTATCATGAGACCTGGCTCATGCAAGCGCCGACTCTGATCGCAATCGCGCGGCAAAAAATCAGACGCGCACCAATTAGGCGCGTCTAAGGCCAAGGCATTTGTTTGGTTGGGAATGAAATACATGGCGACACCTCCTGTTTCACGGATGATCTGCCGCCAACACGAGCGCTGAACCGATTCGGCAACAAGCGTGATACCTTCGGTATAGCATATAGGCAGATAGATACGCGATCAGATCGCAATGTCGCCCAAGCCTCTGACTGAGATTTTCCTAGTATAAAATCCACCCACTATTACCTTGAACCATTTGGAAAACATGACATGTCAGAATTTGCCGCCCTCTTTGCCCTGCTGGGATTTATTTGGTTTTGGCAAGACAGCTTGCGCGTACGCGAAATCGCCATCGACTTGGCCAAAGAATTTTGTGCGCGCGAACAAGTGCAATTTCTGGATGGCGCTATCGGATCGGTCAGCATCCGCTTAAAGCGCGACCGGCAAGGCCGCTTGGCCATCGCGCGCATCTATCGCTTTGAATTTTCCGACACCGGCGATAACCGCCTCCAAGGCACAATCATGATGCTCGGCCACAAACTTGAAACCATGCACTTGCCGCGCTACGGTTTATCTTGAAACCACCCTACGCGCGCAAAGCCTACGCACACCGAGGAATTTCAGCTTTATCAAACCATCTCGTACGCTTTCCCCCCCCCGCGAGCGGGCGTCATAGATCGACCTTCTGCATTAAAACTATAAAAAAGGTTGCTTTATGCGTCCATTAGTCCATACTGCCGCCAGCGAGACTCTTCAAGTATTGTATTAGCGCGTTACGCTGTGCCTCATCCCTCGGTACTCCAGTTCCCAAGCTCCTCCGTCTTGATTTCTCGTTAACCTGGGCATTTGCCCGCATTTAATTTTTTTAAGGAAATCCAGACATGGCAACCGGCACCGTAAAGTGGTTCAACGATTCTAAAGGCTTCGGCTTCATTACTCCTGATGGCGGCGGCGACGATCTGTTCGCGCACTTCTCCGCAATTCAGAGCAGCGGCTTCAAAACCCTGACGGAAAACCAGAAAGTCGCGTTCGACGTGACCGAAGGCCCGAAGGGCAAGCAAGCCTCGAACATTCGCCCGTCTGAATAAGGCAATCGTTTAAGCACGCTAGAAAAAGCCCGGTTCGCCGGGCTTTTTTGTTAACGCAATAGCACACTTCAGGAGCAAGCCCGCATGGCCAAGGAAGAATTGATCGAAATGGAAGGCGTCGTCAATGAAGTGCTGCCCGACACACGCTTTCGTGTCACGCTGGAAAATGGTTTTGAAGTCGTGGCTTATGCCTCGGGCAAAATTCGCAAACACCGCATCCGCATCTTGGCTGGCGACAAAGTCAGCCTGGAAATGTCGCCCTACGACTTGACCAAAGCGCGCATCAGCTTTCGCCATAAAGACGAGCGGCCCTCTGGCGCGCCATCGACACCCCGCCCCGCCCAATTCAAGCGGCGCTAAACAAGCGCAACGGGTAGTGCGGGCACTACCCCATATCAAGCTTGCTACAATCCTGCAACACAGGATATCGCTCGCATGAAACCAAACCAATCCGCGTTCTTTGTTCTACTCTCGCTCATCGGCGGCTTGGCGATTTTTAGTTCTACGCTGGCTAAAACGCCGGTGCTTCCGCTCTTTGCCCACGCGCTTCACGCCAGCCCTGCTGAAATCGGCTGGATCGTCATGGCATCGACCCTTCCTGGCATTCTCATCAGTTTTCCTGCCGGCGCATTATCCGATTTTTTAGGCAGACGGCGCTTGCTGCTGCTGGCCTTGGTGGTATTTGCCACCGCGCCTTTTCTCTATCTCTGGGTAGTCAATGCGTGGCAACTCATGGCGGTGCGTTTTTATCACGGCTTTGCCACGGCAATTTTCGGCACGGTGGCGAGCGCTGCCATCGCAGCGCGTTACACCACAGACCGCGCGACCAAGCTCTCTACCTATTCTTCGATCACCATTGTGGGGCGCTCCATTGCGCCGTTTTTGGGCGGGGTTTTAATTTCACTCGCGAGTTATAACGCGGTGTATATCGCCTGCGCCATCAGCGGCGTACTCGCGCTGGCGGCTGGATTGCTGTTGCGCGACGATGCGCCAAGCGCATCGGCTAAATGGGAAATTCCGCATTTTTGGGCGAGCCTAAAAACCGTGCTAAGTGATCGACTCATCATGCTGGTGAGCCTGATCGAAGCGGCGCAGTATTTGGCGTTTGGCGCAATTGAAGCTTTTCTTGCGCTGTTTGCAGTATCACTTGGCATGCCCGCCTGGCAGATCGGCGTGATCTTGGGTGTGCAATTACTGAGCATCGTGTTCACCAAACCGCTATTGGGTAAAGTCTCAGACCGCGTGGGCCGCAAGCAGGTCATCATCCCCGGCCTTTTGCTCGGCGCAGCCAGCATTGCTCTGCTGCCGCATGCGCCCACCTTCATCGGTTTGTGCGTGCTCAGCCTAGCCTTTGGATTGGGCTTTGCAACCGTCACCTCCTCTACCGCTGCGTTGGTCGCCGACCTGACGCAGGACAATCGCTTCGGCTCGTCCATGGGGGTACTGCGTACAGTGATGGATGTCGGTCAATCCATCGGCCCGGTGTTGACAGGTTGGATGGTGGGTTACGCTGGATACAGCAGCGCGTTCACTTTATTGGCGGTGATTTTATTGGGTGCGGCGCTGTTGATGGGCGCCTTATTCAAAACCGGCACTGCGGTTTAGGCTAAGGCTTAAATCCATCCCCGCTTCTTGAACCGGCGATACAACCAGAATCCGCCCGCAAGCGTAGCCAACACCACCGTAGGATAGGCCCACGCCCAATCCAACTCCGGCATGAATTTAAAATTCATGCCGTACAGAGAAAAGATCACGGTGGGGATGGCGAGAATCGCCCCCCAGCCCGCCAGCTTTTGCACCGCTTCGTTTTGGCGCAACGTGAGCGTCGCCATGTGAAACTGCATCGCATCGAAAGCGGCGCCGCGCAACATGTCGATGGTGCTCAAGGCGCGCAAGGCATGATCGTGTACATCGCGGTAATAGACTTTCAGCTCTCTGCTGACGATATCGGGATGCACACGAATCAAATCCAGCACGACGCCTTGCAGGGGGTCAATCACATCCCGCAGCGCATTCAACTCATGTTTGATCGTGTAGAGTTTTTCCATGTCTTGCCGCGCCAAGCCGCCGCCTAATAAGTGGGCTTCCAGGGCATGAAATCGCTCGCTCATCATGCCGATCAACGGTTGATACTGATCGACGATTTCGTCCAGGATGAAATACAAGGCGGCAGACCGCTCGGATCGAAAGCCATTTTTGCGGTGCGTCAGGCGCTCGCGTGCGCGCGCGAAATCAATGCAGGGGCCATGCCGGATTATCACTATAAAGTTCGCGCCGATAAACAGGTGCAATTCGCCCAGCGCTGTTTTGCCCGGCATGAGGCTGGCCACCTTGCTGCTGATAAACAGGTAATCGCCGTACTCGTCGAGCTTGGGACGTTGGTGCGTGGTGAGCGCATCTTCCAATGAAAGCTCATGCAGGCCCAATTCCTCACCCAGCGCCTTCAACATCCCATCAACGGGAGATTGCAGTTCAAGCCAGATGAAATTGTTTGGATCGCCTACGAAGTCGCTGACATTGGCCAGCGTAATGTCGCGTGGCGCTTGACTGGGCTGATACACCAGGCTGATTGAATTGGCTTGCATCTTGGCTACTCTAAAAAAGTCCTCGCGCCTGACAAGGGCGCGCTATCTCAGTGACGATTGGTATGGCGCACGTTCGGATTCAGCCTGTCGATATCTGCGGCGACTTGATCGCGCCCGCGCTCGTACACCAGCTCACGCCCCATCACGCTCCCGGCGTAAGACTTGCCCAGACGCGTCGGCGTCAACTCGCAACGTACGCTGTGAATGCCCTCGCCTAACACGACTTCGATCCGGTCGGCGCGCTTGCTGAGCACGACGACGTCCATGGTTTGACCGGTTTCGGAAATGCGAACCTTGATTTTTTCTTCGTTCATGCGCGCCTCGATTCGGTGGGGGAAGGGCAGTGTTCAGTTTACGCTTAGAACCAGAAGGAGGTGTCCTTCAATAAGAATTCGTCGTAGGGCATGTAATGCGAGCCATCGCAAGAAAAAGTCAGACTGACCATGCCGTTGAATAAATTGATCGAGGCAGTCCGCAAATAGAACGTTGGATCGGTCAGGCGTAGCGCTTGCAAGGTATGCAAGATGCGCCGGATTTTATCTTGCGGGATCGTCGCATCCGCCGGGTAGGCGCGGCGTGGAAACACCAGACAAATATCCGGATCGCTGA
>JAYVBU010000222.1:0-2822 GCA_043750335.1 Betaproteobacteria bacterium
GCCTTAACCGGCCTCGGTTTGCTCGCCTTGGGCGGCTTCGCGCGTAAATCAAAGGAACTACGCACCTAAGATAGAGTCTTGAAATACGAAGCCGCGATAAGCACTTCGCGGCTTTTTTTTAATGCGAACCCGCTTGTAGTATTTAACTCCCTCAATATAATTTAAGCCGTAACTAGGCAAACTTTTAATCCATTAACACCCTAAAAACTTAACAAAATAGGAGTCGTTCATGTCTCAAAAACATACCCTTACCGTTTACCTGACCCAGGCCGCTTTTGCAGTGGCTCTAGCGTTTAGCGCAGCTGCGCATGCTGCCGATGGCGACCCCGTAGCGCGCGCACTCGGGCACATTAATAATTTCGGCGATGCGGTTAAGCGTTCCGCCGGTGACCAGTTTTTGTCTCGCGATACCATTCTCGATGCCGACGGCAGCGAACATGTGCGTCTTGATCGCCGCTATAAAGGCATGCGCACGATTGGCGCAGACGTGGTTATACACTCGCGTGGTGACGGCTCTTTCCGCTCCGCCTCGCACACTTTGAGCAAGGCGATTGATCTGGACACCACGCCTAGCGTTGACGAAGACAGCGCCGCTAACCAAGCAACCGGCGCTTTCAGCGGCCGCCTGACCGCCCCCGCCCAAACTGAATTAGTTGTCTATGCGCGCGGCGATAGCCCACTGCTGGCCTGGGATGTCACCCTCACCGGCACACGCAACGACGGCACGCCTGCCGCAGCGCACTACCTCATCGACGCCAATCTGGGCACCATTATCGACAGTTGGGACGACATTCACACCGCAGCGACGAGTGGCACGGGCAAGAGCTTCTTCAGCGGCCAAGTCACACTGACTACGGACAGCCAAACCTCCAACTACGCCATGCGCGACCCTAACCGCGGCAACCAATCGACTAGTGACATGAAAAATAAAACCACTGGCGGGCGCGTTTTCGTTGACGTGGACAACGTCTGGGGCAATTTCACCACGACCGACCGCGCCACCGTGGGGGTTGATGCGCAATTCGGCGCCGCGACCACATGGGATTACTTCTTGAATGTGCATGGCCGCAACGGTATTGCCAACGACGGCATTGGCGCGCTGAGCCGCGTGCATTACAGCTCGAAATACAACAATGCTTTCTGGTCGGACGGCTGCTTCTGCATGACCTACGGCGACGGCGACGGCGTGACCTATAACCCGTTTGACTCCCTGGATGTGGCGGGTCATGAAATGACCCACGGCGTGACCAGCCGCACCTCCAACCTGACCTACTCTGGCGAATCCGGTGGCTTGAACGAAGCTACCTCGGATATTTTCGGCACGGTGGTGGAGTTCTACGCCAATAACGCCTCCGATCCAGGCGACTACCTAATTGGCGAAAAACTTTACAAATCCAACCCCACCGGCACCAAAGCGCTGCGCTACATGCACAAACCCAGCATCGACGGCGCATCTAAGGACTGCTGGTACAGCACCATCGGCTCGATTGATGTGCATTACTCCTCCGGCGTCGCCAACCACTTCTTCTATCTGCTCGCAGAGGGAGCGGTCGTGCCAGCAGGGTTTACCCAGACGCCAAACGATCTCGTATGTAATGGCAACACTGCATTGAGCAGCATCGGTCGCGACGCAGCCGGCAAAATCTGGTATCGCGCCCTGACGGTGTACATGACATCGAGCACCAACTATGCAGGCGCGCGTACGGCGACTTTAAATGCCGCTACCGACCTGTACGGCGCAGCTTCTGCGGAATACAACGCAGTGGCGGCAGCTTGGAGTGCGGTCAGCGTCAACTAATCGCACTAAGTAATCGCTCCACTAAAACGGCCCGCATTGCGGGCCGTTTTTTTACGCCGCGTAATCGTAGTCGATGATGAGCGGCGCGTGATCGGAGAATCGCGTTTCCTTGTACACCGCCGCGCGCTGCGCCGTCGCAGCGACGCCCGGCGTGGCGATCTGATAGTCGATGCGCCACCCGACATTTTTGGCATAGGCTTGGCCGCGATTCGACCACCAGGTGTAGGCATCGCCGGTTGCGTCGGGGCATAGGCGGCGATGCACATCGACAAAGCCGACTTGGTCAAAAATCTCCGTCATCCAGGCGCGCTCCTCCGGCAAGAAACCGGAGTTTTTTAGATTGCCTTTCCAGTTTTTAAGGTCGATTTCTTGATGCGCGATATTCCAGTCGCCGCAAATCAAAACTTCACGCCCACCGGCTATGAGCGCCTTCAAATACGGCATAAAGCGCGCCATAAAATTGAATTTGGCTTGCTGGCGCTCGTCGGATGATGAGCCGGAAGGCGCATACAAGGACACCACGCTCAATTTGCCGAAATCGGCTTGCAGGTAGCGACCTTCGGCGTCTATATCCGCGTATCCGAGGCCCTCGATAATTTGATCTGGCTGCTTTTTCGAATAGAGGCCGACCCCGCTATAGCCTTTTTTTTCTGCGTAATGAAAATGGCCGAAAAACAGATCGGGTTGCAGCATTTCGCGCGTCAGGTCGGTAGCGTGAGCTTTGAGCTCCTGCACGCACACCACATCGGCGTGCTGCTTGTGCAGCCACTCGAAAAATCCCTTATTGCTGGCAGAGCGGATGCCGTTCAGGTTCGCGGTTATAATTCGCACATTATTTCTCTTGTGATTGTTATGGAAAATTTTCGGCAAGAATTTATCGCGTACGCCATTGCCAAACAAGTGCTGATGTTTGGCGAGTTCAAAACCAAAGCCGGGCGGCTATCGCCGTATTTTTTTAATACCGGCTTATTCAACGATGGCGCATCGCTAGCCAAACTGGCGCAATTCTACGCGAAAGCAATTG
>JAYVBU010000223.1:0-2822 GCA_043750335.1 Betaproteobacteria bacterium
GACTGTGCTCATCACAGCCGTGCTCGGCGCAATTTTCGGCGCGTGGGTGTCGAGCATGATCGCAAGCTCAGTGCCCAATTCTCGCCTACGTGAATTTGAGCAAGAAATCGAGGCCGGGAAAATTTTACTGATGGTGGATGTGCCTGCATCGCGCGTGGTTGAAATTCGCGAGCTATTTGGCAAGCGTCATCCAGAGGCTAGCGGACGCGGACAAGAACCGACGATCCCCGCTTTTCCTTAATCGACAATCTCCCCTGCCGGATGAATGGCCCTTTGCTTGGGCTGTTCATCCGGTTTTTTTGCCTAAGCGGAAGGCGGTAACGCCATCCGCCACTGTATGCACTCACCCGCGCGCAGGGGGATCAATCTATCGACACCGAAAGCGAGCGCTTGCGGCACGGCCCATTCTTCTTTCACTAGCGTGATCTTGTCTGAGTTACGCGGCAAGCCGTAAAAATCCGCACCAAAAAAACTGGCAAAGGCTTCAAGCTTGGGCAAGGCATTTGCCGACTCAAACGCTTCGGCATATAACTCGATTGCCGCATGCGCCGTATAAATACCCGCGCAACCGCAGGCAGATTCTTTCGCGTGTTTCGCATGCGGCGCACTGTCCGTGCCCAAAAAAAACTTTGGGTTGCCGCTAGTTGCGGCGGCGAGCAAGACCCAACGATGCTCTTCGCGTTTTAACACCGGCAGACAATACAAATGCGGTCGTATGCCGCCAGCGAACATTGCGCTGCGGTTATACAAGAGGTGATGCGCGGTAATCGTGGCGGCGATATTAGTCGGCGCGGCTTTAACAAAATCTACCGCTTGCAGCGTGGTGATGTGCTCCAACACAATTTTGAGGCGCGGAAAACGGCCTGCAAGCGGCTCCAGCACATTGTCGATGAACACTTGCTCGCGGTCGAATACATCGACTTTAGGATTCGTCACTTCCCCGTGCACCAAGAGCGGCAAGCCGATTTCTTCCATCGCGGCCAAGGCCGCGTAGCACTTGGCTATGGCCGATACGCCTGAATCTGAATTCGTGGTTGCGCCCGCCGGATAATATTTCACGCCATGTACCAGCCCACTTGAATGCGCCTTGCGTATCTCGTCTGGCGTGGTGTTGTCGGTGAGGTAGAGCGTCATCAGGGGCTCGAAGCGCATACCCGGCGGCGTGGCAGCTACAATGCGCGCACGATATTCGCGGGCCAGCTCGGTCGTGGTAACGGGCGGCTTGAGGTTTGGCATGATGATAGCGCGCGCAAATTGGCGCGCGGTATCAGGCAGCACCGCCGCCATCAGCGCGTGATCGCGCAGATGCAGATGCCAATCGTCGGGGCGGGTGAAAGTAATAGTTTGCATAAGGGATCGAAGTATAACGGAAGCGCTTTTTGTGCGCCCTGCTCAGCTTGAAACGCTTGACTAATGGCGGCTCGGCACTATATTAGCAATTAAAGATATTGTTGTCTTAATTAACAAGGACGCTATGACACGCTTGATTCTATTGTTTGGGTGCTTGCTCTGCCTGCCTGCCATCGCAGCGCCCGACGGCGCGAAGCTCTATGCGCAAAATTGCGCGGCCTGCCATGGCGAAAAAGGCGATGGCGGTATTGGCATCCCACTTTCCCTGCCGTCATTCCACGCGTCGGTCGATAACGATTATCTCAAGCAAACCATTTTGCGCGGACGGCCGGGGCGCGTGATGCCCTCATTCGGCTTTTTAAACGATGATGAAGTCACTGCCATCGTTGCTCACATGCGCGCTGGGTATAAAGGCACAGTGCCCACCTTTCCCTACACCCTGGTTCAGGGCGATGCACAACGTGGCGGACGATTATTTGAAAAACACTGCGCGGGCTGTCACGGCCCCACAGGGGAAGGTGGACACGGCACCGGCGTCACCTTTTCGCGCCCTCGCGATTTTCCCATCATCGCACCCGCGCTACACAATCCAGGGTACTTATCCGCAGCCAAAGATACACTCATTAAAACCACCCTGGTAAATGGGCGCGCAGGCACACCCATGCCCACATCCAGCAAACTCGGATTGAAAAACAAAGACGTCAACGACATCGTGGCGCATATACGCAGCTTTGAAAAAAAACCGCTGCCCAGCTCAGCAAAGCTCATCGAGACAGACGAGTCTGTCATCCGTATCGAATCACCTTACGACCTCGAAACCACCATCGAAAATGTAAAAAAAGCAGTCAGCGCAAATAACTTTGTCTTTATCCGCGAACAGCCGCTCAATGCCGGCCTAGTGGCAGAAGGTCAAGAAGACCCGAAACAGCACATCGTCTATTTCTGCAATTTCAGCTTACTGAATCAAGCACTCGCAACTGATCCACGCGTTGGATTATTCCTACCCTGCCGCATCACCATCGTGGAGCAGAACGGCAAAGTCAGCATGATGACGACCAACCCCAAACGCCTATCGCGCATCTTCAATAACGCAGAGCTAAACGACATGTGCGATCAGGTAAGCAAAATGTACATCGCAGTGATGGAAGAGGCCGCGCTATGAAACGCTTACTCGGAATCGCGCTTGCAATGGCGCTGTGGTTCAACAGTGCCAATGCCGATGAACTCATCATGATCCGCACCAGCCAAAATTTTGAAGACGCCATGACCACACTGCAAACCAGCATCGCCGAGCACGGCTACAAAGTCACCCGGGTGCAGCGGGTGGATGTGGGGCTGGAAGCCAAGGGCTACAAAACCGATCGCTATCGAATCGTGTTCTACGGCAAGCCGGGGGAGATCGAAGCGCTGGCGGCGAAATACCCCAAGCTCATCCCCTACCTGCCGCTGGCGATTGCGATCTTCGCCGAAGA
>JAYVBU010000224.1:0-6252 GCA_043750335.1 Betaproteobacteria bacterium
GCGGTGCTGCTGACGCAGCATCCTGTGAGTGGGCAGGGTAATACCGATTTATTTACGCTAAATATTCCATGTAAACAGCCGTAAACCTTGCTACTGATAGCGTATAGGTGGTGTTGACTTAAGTCCGTATGCATTGCTCTCCCGCTGACCTGATAAACAAAAACCAAGCCCTGATAGCGGCATGGCGGCGCTATCAATTGGCCCCGAGTTTTGAGAATTTTGTCGAGTTGGCCGTCTCCATCAATAGTTTTACCGAATTTTTGATCGACAAGGGCATCACGGCTCTACACCATGCCAGCCACCAATTAGAACAAGTCGCCTTAGCCCTGCTGAGCGATGAAGTAAGCCATCCCTTGAGCCAAACGGCTGCCGCTGATTTAAACGAGCGCATCCTGGCGCTGACGCGCATGGTGGGAAACCAAGCTGCCGCGACGGAAAGTTTGGCGGATCGTCGCTATGTGACGCCTCAGGCTAAAATCAATACCCAAGGTGTCGTGAATATTTGTTTGATCGGACATGACAAAGCCTTATGGCAGGACTTGTTAAACCAGCTCGATTATTTCGGCATGGCAGTCAATTTTTTGACGTGGGAACAGGCCGTGCCAGGAAACGTGGGCAATGCCCCGCTGTTATTGCTGGATATCAGTAGCCTGCCGGATGAGATATGGCCATTGCGCATCAAGGCTCTGCGCGAACAATTTTCGGTCGGGCAATTGTTCTGCCTCGCGGTACGCTCCGACTTCGACCAATTGCAACAAGTGCTACGCATGGGCTGTGATGGGTGTCTTTTGGAAGACGCGGCTTTGCATACCATCGTCGCGCAAATTTTGGAACTGAATGAGCGGCAGGAACAGGAAGCTTGCCGCGTATTGATTGTAGAAGACTCACTCACGGCAAGCCGTGTTATCCAGCGCACGCTGGAGGAAAATCAGATTCTTACCCAAGCCATCAACAATCCCCGCTTGGTGTTGAGCGCGCTCAAACACTTCAATCCCGATTTGATTTTGATGGATATGTATATGCCCAACTGTACCGGGGTTGAGGCGGCGCGCATTATTCGCCAGCATGACGAATTCTTGAGCATTCCCATTGTGTATTTATCAGGTGAAACCAATGTTGCGCTGCAAGTGGATGCGATGCGCTTGGGCGGCGATCATTTTTTAACCAAACCCTTTAACCCAGTTTTTTTGAACGCGATTGTTAAGAGCAAAATCGAGCGCTACCGGGCGCTGCGCCGTTCCATGTATCACGATAGCCTGACCGGCTTGCTCAATCACACGAGCGGCAAAGATACGCTTGATTCGATGCTGTCAAATATCACGAGCGAGGAAGGCTGTATGTCGGTGGCGATGATCGATATAGATCATTTCAAAAAAGTGAACGACAACTACGGCCACCCGGTAGGCGATCAGATTATTCGCAGCCTGTCGTGGCTGTTCAAGCAACGCTTGCGTAAGCAAGATATTCTTTGCCGCTACGGTGGGGAGGAGTTTTTAATCGGTTTACCCAATACGAATTTGGACCAAGCCTTCACGATCATGGACGGCATACGCCAGGCTTTTGCGCAGATTCGCCATCCACATTGCGATACTTATTTTTTTACGAGCGTGAGTGGCGGCATTGCTGCCTATCCGGCGTATCGGAGCGGTGATGAGCTGATTAAGGCGGCGGACGATGCGCTATACGACGCTAAACGCGGTGGGCGCAACCGCATGCAACGCGCCGAATAGTGGGAGAAGGAAGTGGAGCAGAGCGCTAGGCCGTTTGCTCAGCGCACTTTGCCGGGATAAATAGCCCCGAGTACGCAGGAATGTTTGGCCCCGGTGACAGCGGGTAAATTTCCTGCTTTCCCCTGTAGGGTTTGCCGAGCGAGCCATGCGAAGGCCAGCGCTTCTACTTGCTCAGCCGCTATGCCCAAAGTGTCGGTGGCTACGACAGGCACAGCTTCAGCGGAAAACGCTTGGCGTAGCGCAGCCATAAGCGCACCGTTGCGTGCGCCACCACCGCATACGAATATTTCTTCTAGCCCTGCGCAGTGATTCTTGGCCGCCTGAGCTATCGAATGTGCGGTGAGTTGCACTAGCGTGGTTTGTACATCTTGCGGCGCGTAGTCCGTATGCAGAAAAGGTTGCAACCAAGTTTGATTGAATAAATCACGCCCCGTGCTTTTGGGTGGGGGGAGATGAAAAAAGGCTTCCTGCAAAAAAATAGTCAACAAGCCGGGTATCACTTTACCGCCAGCTGCCCAAGCTCCGTTATCATCATAGACTTGCGCCGTATGGGCCGCGCACCACGCATCCAGAAGCACATTGCCGGGGCCGCAATCGAAACCAATGACCGCGCCCTGGACTGGTAGATCAGTAAGATTGGCGATGCCGCCAATGTTGACGATCACACGGTGTTTTTCTGGATGGCTAAACGCTGCGGCATGAAACGCAGGCACAAGAGGTGCACCTTGGCCGCCTGCGGCGATATCCCGGCTACGAAAATCAGCGACAACCGCGATACCCGTGTGCTCAGTCAGCAAAGCAGGGTTGTTGAGTTGTAGGGTAAAACCTAATTCGGGTCGATGGCGTACGGTTTGGCCATGACAGCCAATGGCAGCAATTTTTGTTGCGCTGATGTTTTTTTGCGCGAGTAAGGCGTGTACCGCTTCAGCATAGTGTCGCGCCAATTGGTTTGCAGCCAGCGCTGCGCGCTCAAGCTCATTTATGCCGGGCTGGTTTAATGCGAGAAGCTCCGCGCGCAATGCCGTATTGAAAGCGATATGTTGGCTTGAGATGATCTGAGGCGGTTCAATACTGAAATCGGCCAGCACGGCATCCACGCCATCGAGGCTAGTGCCGGACATGATGCCGATATAGAGCGGGGGATGGTCGAGTGCCATGGCTTGCGGCGACGCGCTCAACACGGCGGGCGCTGCTTTACTCTACGCTGGCAAGATTCAGGCCGCGCAACATTTCCAGTTGATTCATTAGCGGCTTGGCCGAAGTCAGGAAGTCGTTCTTATATTGCATAGCGATGGGGAAAGCCTGCGGCATCGGTACCGTCAGCGGGTTGCGCTGCACCCCGGCGACACGGAACTCGTAATGCAAATGGGGGCCAGTCGCCATGCCGGTCGCGCCGACATAGCCGATCACATCCCCCTGTTTTACGCGCGAGCCCTGGCGAACGCCATTAGCAAAGGCCGACAGATGACCGTACACCGTGCTATTGCTGCCACCGTGTTGGAGAATAACCACATTGCCATAGCCGCCCTGTTTGCCCGCGACCGCCACCGTCGCATCGGCCGTAGCGCGAACTTTTGTGCCGGTGGGCGCGCCGTAATCTACGCCTTTATGTGCGCGCCAAGTCTGTAAAACGGGGTGTAATCGCGCGCTGCTGAAACCGGAGGTGACGCGCGAGAATTCCAGCGGTGAACGCAAAAAAGCTTTACGCAAGCTCTTGCCGTCCGGCGTGTAGTAGCCTTCATGCCCCTCGCGATCTTGGAAGTACAGCGCGCGGTAGGCGTGACCTTGGTTGATGAATTCTGCGGCCAGCACACGGCCAGTTTTAACCGGTTCGCCATTGCTATAGACCGTTTCGTACACCACAGTGAAGCGGTCCCCTTTGCGGATATCCAGATGAAAGTCGATGTCGGAGGAAAATACTTCTGCCATTTGCGTCGCAATCGCATCCGGCACACCAGCGGCATCCGTTGCCCCAAACAGGGAGCTGCGAATCTCGCCGGACTTCATTGAAATGTGTGTATCAAGAGGCGCAGTTTGCTCGACAGCCCGGAAGCCCGCGCCATCGCGGTCAACTGACAGCAGGGTGCTGTCGGAGGCGATATAGCGTAGCGCAAGCAGCTCGCCTGCTTCGGTAGTCTTAGCACGTACGCTACGGCCGGGGACGAGCTGATAAAGTGTTTTAGCGTGCTTCGCATTTTTTATAAAGGTGGATGCGGCCTCGTCTTCGACTTGAAGGCGATTGAGCAGACTACCGATGGTGTCGCCGCGTTGAATGCGGGCTTCACGCCAAAAGGTGCCATCCCCATCGTTTAATACAGTTGCTTGCGGCAACGCGAGATTATCAATAACGGTCTTGAGCGCGAGCGGCTGCGGATCAGTCGCTGGGGCGATACCAAACGCCACCGCCATGCCGAGAAGCGGTACGGTGGACATGGCAACCAGCCAACGTAGGTGGATTTTTCTGTCTTGGGAGGGGAGGTTTTGCGCTAAAATTGCGCCGTCCTCGTTTGGTGTTGAATTCAGCATGGCTTTTCGCTCTACATTAATGTGGCGAGAGGATAGCAGAGATTAAAGGCATGTCCAACTACAAAGCTGTCATGTACCGCCTTGAAGTATTTCATAAAAATCTAATATTTAATCCTATATGGCATCAACTGACGAAGCGCTTCAGATCATTCAACGCGGCTGTGATGAGCTGTTATTAGAAGAAGAACTCAAGCAAAAGCTCGCGAGTGGCCGATCCTTGCGGATCAAAGCAGGCTTTGATCCAACCGCCCCCGATCTCCATTTAGGGCACACCGTCTTGCTCAACAAAATGCGCCAGCTGCAAGAGCTGGGGCATGAGGCTATGTTCCTGATCGGCGACTTCACCGGCATGATCGGCGATCCGACCGGCAAGAGTGCTACCCGACCACCGCTTACGCGCGATCAAGTCATAGAGAATTCGCGTAGCTATGAGAGTCAGATATTCAAGATACTGCATCCCGAAAAAACGCGGGTGATGTTCAATTCTAGCTGGATGGGTGAAATGAGCGCGGCGGATCTCGTGGCCTTGGCCGCCAAACACACCGTAGCGCGTATGTTGGAGCGTGACGATTTTCACAAGCGCTACAGTTCTGGCCAACCGATTGCGATCCACGAATTTCTTTATCCGTTGATTCAAGGCTATGACTCCGTCGCGATGAAAGCAGACATGGAGTTGGGCGGCACCGACCAGAAATTCAACTTGCTGGTGGGGCGCGAAATGCAGAAACACTACGGTCAAGCGCCGCAAGTGGTGCTGACCATGCCGATCCTTGAAGGACTGGACGGCGTACAAAAAATGTCCAAGTCCCTGGGTAACTATATAGGCATCAATGAACCGCCTAATGAAATGTTCGGCAAATTGATGTCGGTATCCGACGATTTAATGTGGCGCTATATAGAGTTGCTTTCATTCGAACCGTTGGCGACGGTGGCGCAGTGGAAGCAGGAAGTGGCGGGTGGCCGCAATCCGCGCGATATCAAGGTCGCTTTCGCGCAGGAAATTGTGGCGCGCTTTCATCACCACGCCGCAGCCGAAAAAGCCTTGGCGGATTTCGAGGCGCGCTTCAAGCAAGGGGCCGTGCCGGATGAGATGCCTGAAGTGACTTTAGTGTGCGGCCCAACTGGCCTGTCAATCACGCAAGTATTGAAGCAATCAGGTTTGACCCCTAGCACCTCCGAAGCCCAGCGCATGATCGAGCAGGGCGGCGTAAAACTGAATGGCGAAAAAATCAGCGATAAAGCGCTAGCGCTAAATCCTGGCGCGCCTATCGTGCTTCAGGTCGGCAAGCGTAAATTCGCCCGGGTTACGCTTAGTTAGCAACGATCAATCGTCGTCCCGACCGCGGCCATGATGGCGATCATGGTGTCGGCCATTGAAGTGATGTTTCGCCCTGTAGTAGCGCGGACGATCTTCATAGTAAACATGGCGCACATGAATCGGCCGGTGCACGACCACATCATCTTCTACTATATAGCGGATTTTTTCCTGAACTACGATTTGTCGCTCATGCGGCGCGCCTAGGCTACGCCCTACGACCGCGCCAGTCGCGCCACCAATCGCACTCCAGATCACCACATCGTTGCGTCCACCGGTTCTCCCTCCGAGAGCGGCCCCTGCCGCGCTACCGACTGCTGCACCGACGACTGTTTCAGTGTGATCGGCAATGACGCACGATGAGCCGAGCGTCAACACGACGCCCGTGACAAATGAAATCCATTTTGTTCGCATGATCTCTCTCCAGTTGAGGTGACTACCAGCCCATAAACGGGTCGATCACAGAGAAGTTGACGTCATGAAAAACACGTAATTTATAGGCTAAAAACGCTTCCTAAAATCATTTCGTAAATACCTCTTGACCACCCTTCTCCCGTCGGTATAATGCGCGCTTCGCATCACAGCGACCTGTTCTTTAAAAACATAAACAGCCGATAGGTGTGGGTGCTTAATGCTTAGGGGGTTGGTGCTGAACGCAAGTTCGGTGCTAGCCAAATCGAA
>JAYVBU010000225.1:0-2801 GCA_043750335.1 Betaproteobacteria bacterium
CTGCCGATGTTGAAATGTTTTTGCCCGCGCCGCCGCAAAAAGTTGCGCATCGCAATCGACACATCGCCGAAGTCGATATCCACCGGGCAGGGGGCCAAGCACTTATGGCACACCGTGCAATGATCGGCCACGTCGTTGAATTCGTCGAAATGATTGAGCGAAATACCGCGCCGGGTTTGCTCTTCGTACAAAAACGCTTCGATCAACAGGCTGGTGCCAAGAATTTTGTTGCGCGGGCTATACAGCAGATTTGCGCGTGGGATGTGGGTGTTACATACCGGCTTGCACTTGCCGCAGCGCAGACAATCTTTGATCGAGTCGGCGATCTCGCCGATCTCGGATTGTTCCATAATCAGTGATTCTACTTCCAGCAAGTTAAAGCTGGGGGTGTAAGCGTTGGTAAGATCAGCGCCGGGCAGGAGTTTGCCTTGGTTGAAGCGCCCATGAGGATCGACTTGGCGCTTGTACGCTGCAAAGGGAGCGATTTCTTCCGCAGATAAAAACTGTAGTTTGGTGATGCCGATACCGTGCTCGCCGGAGATTACGCCGCCCAGTTGCGTGGCCAGCGCCATGATGCGTTCTACCGCCTGGTTGGCTTCTTGCAGCATGCCGTAGTCGTCAGAATTCACCGGCAGATTGGTGTGCACGTTACCGTCGCCTGCGTGCATATGCAAAGCGACGAAGACGCGGCTTTTTAATACATCTTTATGAATCGCGTCGAGCTTATCTAAAACTTTTTGGTATTCGCGCCCGGTGAATTGTTGATGCAATTCGCGTCGGACTTCACGCTTCCAGGACACGCGCAGCGTGTGGTCTTGCAGTGCTTGAAATACAGTCTTGCCAGTACATTCCGGCGCGGCTTGATCTAGGTTGGACAATAGCCATTGCCAGCGCGTACGCACAGTGTCGATCAAGACCAGGGCTTGGGCGCGGCGCGTCTCGGTGAGCGCTGGATCGGGCGTGCTTTCTTCATCGCGGACCAGGGGCAGCTCGCCCTTCAAAAAGGTTGCCAAAGCATCCAGCAAGCGCAATTTATTGCGCCCGGAAAGCTCAATATTGATGCGTTCGACGCCCTCGGTGTAGTCGCCTAAACGCGGCAACGGGATCACGACATCTTCATTTATTTTGAACGCATTGGTGTGTGCGGCTATCGCTGCGGTGCGCGCGCGGTCGAGCCAAAATTTACGCCGCGTCTCCGGGCTCACCGCGATGAAACCTTCGCCGCCGCGCGCGTTGGCCAAGCGCACGATGTGCGATGCGGCTTCACCCACTGCGCTTTCATCATCCGAGGCGATATCGGCGACCAATACCATATTCGGTCGCTGCGCGCGGTTGGCTTTGGTGGCATAGCCCACGGCTTTTACATAGCGCGCATCGAGATGTTCTAGTCCCGCAAGCAGCGTGTGCGGGTGCTGATCGAGATAGTCTTTGATCTCGACGATGGCGGGCACGGCGTCACGTGTCTGGCCAAAAAATTCCAGGCAGATGGTGCGAATGTGCGTCGGCATCTTATGCAAGATAAAGGTGGCGGACGTGATAATGCCGTCGCAGCCCTCTTTTTGGATGCCAGGTAAACCGGCCAGAAATTTATCGGTTACGTCCTTGCCCAAGCCCGCTTTGCGAAACTGCGCGCCGGGAATTTCAAGCAGAGATGACTCACCTTTGGGCTGGCCCTCATCAGTAAAACGGCTGACGCGAAAGCGCGCCAAGGGGGCATCGTGAATCTTGCCCAGGTTGTGATCGAGGCGCTCAACCAGCATCCAATCGCCATCCGGCGTCACCATGCGCCACGACACCAGATTGTCGATGGCCGTGCCCCACAACACGGCTTTTTTGCCACCGGCATTCATCGCCACATTGCCGCCGATGCAGGAGGCGTCAGCCGAGGTCGGATCAACCGCGAATACGCGCCCCGCATCGTCTGCCGCTTCCATCACACGCTTGGTGACCACGCCCGCGCCGCAATGAATAGTAGCAACCGGCTGGGTCAAGCCGGGCAAGGTGTGGTGCCGTACCGGCCCTACAGTGTCGAGCTTCTCGGTATTGATGACAGCCGAGAGTTTAGTCAAAGGAATAGCGCCGCCGGTATAGCCGGTTCCGCCACCGCGCGGGATGATGGTGAGGCCCAGCTCGATCAGAGCGCGCACGACAGGGGCGATTTCTGTTTCGGTATCAGGATTGACGATCACGAAGGGATATTCCACGCGCCAGTCGGTGGCATCGGTGACATGCGAGACGCGTGCCAGCCCATCAAATTGGATATTATCGCGGCGCGTGACGCGGCTTAAGCGTTCCATCACACGTTTGCGTAGCAACTGAGTGTGCGTGAATTCCGCCTCAAAGGTATTGACCGCCTCATGCGCGGCAGACAGCAATTGGGCGACAGCTGCATTGCCCTGGCGCCGCGACTCGATTTCATTTAAGCGATGGCGCAGTGCGCCGATCAAAGCGGCACGACGTTTGTCGTTCGACAGTAAATCGTCTTGTAGATAGGGGTTGCGCGTCACCACCCAAATATCGCCCAGCACCTCGAATAACATGCGCGCTGAACGCCCCGTGCGGCGCTCCCCGCGCAACTCGCCCAGCACACGCCACATATCCGCCCCGAGCAGGCGAATCACAATCTCGCGGTCAGAGAAAGAAGTGTAGTTGTAGGGGATTTCGCGCAGGCGGGCAGACATGAGGGTAAACACGGAAAAAAAGCTATTTTAGCGCATTGCTAGAACCTCGGCACGGCTATGGCCTAGTGCGGGACGAAAACAAGCGCTAAATCTAGCGCTTGCATACCGGTGCGGAGGTAT
>JAYVBU010000226.1:0-2797 GCA_043750335.1 Betaproteobacteria bacterium
CTGGGATGCGTATCGCGATGTCGCGCGCCTCGGCAGAAAGACTCGGTTGCCAGAGGCTCAGCGTGTGGTCTTATGGGCGATCTTCGAGCGCGTTCGCGCCGGGCTGAATGAGCGCAAGCTGATTACGCACGCTGGGCTTTTTACTGCGCTCGCAGCAGCACTTTCGACGAAGAAGAGTGTGGTATTTGACTTCGCCGTTGTGGACGAGGCGCAAGACATCAGCGTTGCACACCTTCGCTTCTTTGCTGCACTGGGTGGTGGTCGGCCCAATGCGCTCTTTTTTGCCGGTGACCTAGGGCAGCGCATCTTCCAGCAGCCGTTTTCGTGGAAGGGGTTGGGCGTGGACATCCGGGGGCGGTCACGTACCTTGCGCGTCAACTACCGCACCTCCCACCAAATCCGCACGCAGGCAGATCGTCTGCTTGGCCCAATGGTCATCGACGTGGATGGTAACGCCGAAGACCGCAACGACACGGTTTCGGTATTCAACGGCCCATCGCCGGTAATTCACACACTCAAGGACGAGAGCGATGAAATCAAAGCTGTTGGCCACTGGATAGCAGAGCGCTCCCAGGCAGGTATATTGCCGCACGAGATTGGCGTGTTCGTTCGGTCCGACGCGCAACTGCACCGCGCCCAATCAGCCGTCAAGGAAGCTGGTCTGCCTTTCAAAATTCTCGATGAACACGTTGAGACTATCAGCGGCTATGTCTCGATCAGTACCATGCACCTCGCCAAGGGTTTGGAATTCCGTTCTGTGGTGGTGATGGCCTGCGACGACGAGGTTATTCCCTTGCAGGAGCGCATCGAAACGGTTGGCGACGACGCCGATCTGCAAGAAGTGTACGACACCGAGCGCCACCTGCTCTACGTTGCCTGCACACGGGCGAGGGATCATCTGCTGGTGACAAGCGGTGATACACACTCCGAATTTCTTGATGATCTACGGCTTTAATTTTAATTTGTGAATAACAAGGAGCCCCAACGGTGTTGATGTGCGCACTTGAGGGCGTAAGTAATAGGGTGCTTATTGGCGGTGGTAATGGGCTTAGCAAGGCGGGCAGGGAGATGGGCCGGGACCGGCTGCTGAATGTTATTGCAACCTGTGACGCAGTGTGAAATTTGTCGCGAGTTGATGGCCTAATTTTAAGGATCGTGCGGCTGCTGCCTGCGCTATACTTTCCGCATGATTGAGATACTGATTGGCATCCTGCTTTTATTCGTCGTTTTTGGGGCGTTTTGGGTGGGTGCGCGCATGGCGCAGTTAGGCCGCATCCAGCAAGATTTTCCGCAAGCAGTGGCGACCCTGCTGGCAGAAAAGCATCGCTTGATGTTGGCTGATCTGCACGAGGGCTTGACGCGCCAGGGTGATCGTATCAATCAAGTGTTGAGCGACACCTCGGATAAACAGCGGAACGTGATTTCCACTGAACTAAAAATGACGCGCGACAATATGCATCAATTGCAACTCGCACAATCCGAGCGCCTGGGCGAGCTGCGCGAGATGATGGCGAAGCAATTGGCCGAGCTATCGGCCGGGATGCAGGAGCGCCTTAACGCTATGCGTGAAGAAATTTTAGCCAAACAGATGCAGACTTTGACTGACCAAGGCCGCGCAGATCAGGAATTAATTCAAACCACCATGGCCAATGCGACCTTGCAGCTTAAGAGCGCCATGGAAGCCCTGACCCAGACTACCGACACGCGCCTAGAGCAGATCAGCGGCAAGGTGACAGAGCGGCTAGATGAAGGCTTCAAAAAGACCAACGACACCTTTACCCAAGTCATGGCGCGGCTTGCGACGATTGACGAAGCACAGAAAAAAATCGATGGCTTGACCACCAATGTAGTGAGCTTGCAGGAGCTACTCGGCGATAAACGTTCGCGTGGCGCATTTGGCGAGGTGCAGTTGGAAACCTTGGTACGTAATATTCTGCCGCATAATCCGGCGCAGCCCGTCTATGCGATGCAGCATAAATTTTCCAACGGCACACGTGTGGATTGCGCGCTGTTTTTGCCAGAGCCGACCGGCACGGTGGCGGTGGATTCGAAATTTCCGCTAGAAAATTACCAGCGCATGTACAACAAAGACTTATCTGCTGCCGAACAGGCTAGTGCCGAGCGCCAATTTAAGCTGGATGTCAAAAAACATATCGACGATATTTCCAGTAAGTACATTATCCCGAATGAAACTTCGGACGGCGCGGTGATGTTTGTGCCTGCTGAGGCCGTATTCGCCGAAATACACGGCTATCAGCAAGACATCGTGGATTATGCGATGCGAAAGCGCGTGTGGATCGTCTCGCCTACGACCATGATGGCGATACTCAACACCGCGCGCGCGGTGATAAAAGATGTAGAAACACGCAAGCAAGTACACATCATTAAAGATTCGCTCGCTAAGCTGTCTAAAGACTTTAGCTTATTTGACGCGCGCATGAAGAAGCTGGCTGACCACATCAGGCTAGCGCATGAAGATGCCGAAAAGGTACAAATCACCAGCCAGAAAATTACCCGCCGCTTCGCGCAGATTGAATCTGTAGAGTTGGAACACGACGAAATTGACCCAGTCGAGATGATCGAGTTGGACGAGTCAGCGGATGACGTTGAGCGGCGCTTGAATTAGCCATGACGGTGCGCCGTTTCATCATTGCGATATGCGTGTTGCTGCTCAGTGGCGGGGCGCAGGCGCAACTTACCTCGCCGCATTGGCCGCTGAAGCAAGTTTTCGGCAAAAATGCAGCGGTGCTGCAAATCACCAAAGAAGCGGTGGCCGAAGTGTGCGTCGGCGATGTTT
>JAYVBU010000227.1:0-13365 GCA_043750335.1 Betaproteobacteria bacterium
TGTCAGCTTTACCCCAGCTTCTGTTCTGTAGAAGCGAAGCCAATTTACGTGCTATATGATTTATTCGTCACGCCGGATGCTAGGCGATCTGGAGCGGGCATGGCGCTATTGCAACACGCAGCGCTTTTAGCGGCCAAACAGGGAGTAGCGCGCATGGACCTCACCACGGCAAAGACGAATCTACCCGCGCAGACCGCTTACGAAGCGCTGGGCTGGATTCGAGATGAGGTTTTCTATGCCTACAGCAAGCACATCAAAATCTAAGCAAAAAAATTACAGCTTTTGAAACTTATCCTCGCAACGCACCCAGACGGTTTTGCCTTTGGACAACCATTCGTCTCTTGCAATGCTGACGGTGTGCGCCGGTTTATCCAGCTCGCGGATTTTCATGACTTTGCAGCCGTCACAGTGACGCATTTTTTTAGGCTCCTCCGTCGCCCACCAACACAAACGGTGCCCAAAAAATTGGATGCGCGTAAGAAAAACCGACCTGCTTTGCGCTCGCCCCTTTGAATTGTGCGTTGTCTATCATATCGAGGATAGACGCGCGCAGGGCTTGTGCGCGGCTGGTGCCGTTATTTTGCGCGTGGCGTTTGAACAGCCCGGTGGTGAGCAAGCGCGCGGCGCTGCTTTCTACCGGCCAGTGTGTCACCAGCATGGCGCGTGTGCCCGCGTAAAAGAAGGCGCGGCCCAGGCCAGACAAGGCTTCGCCGCCCGCGCCATCGGCTGCGGCGGTATTACACGCGGAGAGCACCACCCAGTCGGCATCGAGTTTGAGGCCCAGGATTTCTTCTACCGTGAGCAAGCCATCGCCATCGCCACCGACCACGGCGGGCGAGCTGAGCGCCAGCGCGGGTTGGCTCAAGCCTTTGAGCTCACCCGGCACCAAGCCGTGTGTTGCGAATGCAATCACGCGCCGGTTAGCGAGGTCCATGCGTTTGACGGTGGCCTCGTTCGCCGCTGCGCCGATGAATACATCCTGGCTCAGATTCGCGCCCAGGGCTTGGGCGATTGCATTCACTTCTTCACGCGTGTCGGGCAGGCGCGGTAATTGCGCGAGCGCTTCCACATCGACCGCTTCGCGTTTGGTAAGCGTGGTTCTACTCGTATCCGTGCTCACCGTGACCGCGTCTTCCTTATGCTGACGCGCGGCCTCGGCTTGCTGCGCTTTACTGAAGTAAGGGTCGCCAAAACCGGCGAAAGCAAGTCGGCCCGGTTTTGGCGCTGGCATCGCGCGCAAAGTTTTGAGTGAGCTCACCGTAGGCAATTGCGCGACGGCAACTTTACGCACCAGCCAAGGTAGTGTGCGGTAGCCGGTGAAGGTCACTTTGTTGAGGTCTTTACCCGGCTTGCCCGGCTGCGTCGTCAACAGCGCAACCGGCAATTGCGATAGCCCGCCATCGGGCACGACCAGCAAGGTGTCGGCATCCTGCCAGATCGACTCAACGGGCTTGAGCGTAGCCGCATAAACGCGATAGGCCAAATCAGAATCAAACGCAGGAATTTCTTCTACAGAAGACGCTTCGGCATCCAACGCTTTACGCAGGCGGGCGACGGCATCGGCTAATTCGCGGCGCGTCATACCTAAGCGCGAAAATGCGATGCGCCCATCTTTGTGCACGGCCCATACGTACTCGCCATCATCGTTAACCAAGAAGCTGACCAGCGCCTCTTTGCTTTGCAGCAGCTGACTAACGCTGCTCGCCAACAAGGGCTGTGGATTGACCAGTTCTGCGTATTCTGGAAAGCGCGTGGCAATTTCTTTTTTTAGCGGGGTGCGTTCAGCGCGGAGCTGGTCGATAGTGCCGCGCAAATCTGCGACGGCCTTGACGTCTTGTTGGGCGGGCGGCTGGGCCAACACATCGCTTAATAAATTAAATTGCGAGGCCAACTCGCGCCCGATATCTTGTTCTTTGCGTACCAGCTCCGCCAGATTCGGCGTATTCGCCGCCGCGCGCGCCGCGCTTGCCGCTAACGCCTTTTGCACCAGTTGGCCGCGCACCACATCTGCGATACGAAATGCTTCGGCAGCAGACTGTGGCGCAGTAGCCGGATTCTGCTGCGCGATTTTGTACAAATAATCAATGTAACTAGACAACAACACTGCGCGGCGGCGCGTTTTTTTTGCGCCTCCGCCTTCTTCTTCCGCATCATTGGCATCGCGCGTGACCAGCGCCTCGATGGCGCGGCCATACTCTGCGCCACCGCGCGCAAAATTACCCGTCCCTGTCAGCGCCATAGCAAGCGCCACGCGCATCTCTGCCGTTGCATAGTGCGACTCGCCAAAAATCGTGATCGACTCTTTTAATTCCTGCTCCAGCATGGTGACGGCTTTTGCGGCTTGGCCCACCTTCACCAAGCTCATGCCCCAGGTCACATCACCGCTGGCAAAGCGCGTTTTTACTTCGGCAGTCGCAGCCGTTGCTTGCTCAAGCTCAGCGTATTGTTTGACCGCCTCGGCCCATTTTCCCTCCAAGGCCAATATTTCGGCATAACGTTTTGTCGCCTTGGCGAAGAAATGCGAGTAAGGCGGCACACCCGCTTTTTTCAGACTCTCCAACGCTTCCTGCGCCAAGATAGCGGCCTCGTGATAGCGGCCCTGCGCGCTAATGATGCCAGACAAGGTGGTCAGGGCTTGCCCTGTCGCGGGCGAGTAGCGGCCCGTCCTGACCAGGATTTTTCTCAGCACTTCGCGGCTCACGATTTCTGCCTCAACAACGCGACCTTGCAACGATAGCGATAGCGCCAAGTGTTGTTCGATGGATTCGCCCACCAGTGCGCGCACCCCCTCCCGTTGCCCGCCCACCTCACCCGGCTCTGCTTGTTTCTTATTCTGGGCGGCGTCGGCCTGCCACGCATCCAGGGCCACGCGGGCAGCTTGTTCCGCTTCTTTTAATTTGCCTTGCGCCAATAAGATTTGCGCCCGCGTGAATTCGATTTGAAATTTCCACTGCTGGTTTTTTTTCACCCAGGGAGATTTAGGATTGGATTTAGCTTTTTCATAGTTTGCTTCGGCCTGCGCGAGCGCTTCTGCCGCCCCCTTGAGATCGCCGACAATCGCCAATTGCCGCGCGAGCACGGCGTAAGGCGTCAACGTTTTTGCGGGGATGCCGCCGCCTAATTTGACCTGCTCGCGCCGCAATTCAATACTCGTGAGCGTATTGCCGCCATTGGCTTCGGCTGCGGCCAACTCGCTGATTATGGCGCTGTAAAAATCCGTCCCCTGGCTTTGCCGAGCCGCCTCGCGCAGATCGGCAACTTGCTGCTCGAACAGGCCCAAACTGGCCGCCGCCTCGCCCCGCTCCTGAAAAAACTGAGTCAGATCGCGCTTGGAATCCGTGACGGGAGGCAGCGCTTTCACTTTCTCTTGTGCTTGGCGCGCTGCCTCGGCATCGGGTTTGTAGTGCGAGAGCGCCGCCGTAATATCCTGTACCGAGCGCCCTGCATTTTTCTGGCTCAGCTCTGCTTCTGCTGCGTAAGCAGACACCACGCCTAGCAAGGCGACAATCACTAAAGCGCTTTTTATTGATTCAGCATTCATTTTCAAGCCCTGGCCTTAAAACGATAGATTGAAAAAAACCGCAACTCCTGTACGCTATTTATCCGAGCTGCGCTGCACGGTGTCAACCCGAAAGGGTAACGCCCGTTCTTCAGTTCGTTGTACCCCCCCCCCTCTTAAACAGGAGCCAACACCATGAACGACCGCAAACTCGTAATGCCACTCGTCATCATTGCTTCCCTTTTCACCCTATTGCCCAGCCTAGCAGCGGCAGGGCCATTAATCTCTATTGAAGAAGCCAAGTTACCCGCCGCTGCCAAGTTTGCCGCTCGCGGCGGATTAACGCGCGGCCCAGGGGTTAAATTTGTGGGGCCAACAGATGGGCAAATCAAAGGCCCCTTCGATATGAAATTTCAATTTGAGCCGCGCGGTGGCTCCAAAATTGATCCTGCTTCGGTCAAGGTAACCTACCTCAAAACACCGCTGGTAGATTTAACCGAGCGGGTGAAACCCTTTGTCAGCGCCAAGGGCATTGATATGAGCAAAGTAGAAATCCCGCCCGGCGAACACGACATCAAGGTTGAAGTGACCGACGATGAAGGCCGCAAGGGCAGCACCATCGCCAGCTTGGTCGTCACCAAGTAAGTTTTTTCACTCGAAAATTTTCCGCAAGCCGGTCACCAATGCACCGGCTGCGGTTACCACCGGAATCACATAACTCATCCCCGCAGATACATGCCGCACCGCCGTTTGTGCGCGCTGTAGCATGTTTTTATTCGGTTGTTTATTGCCGGACATGATGCGCGCGATTTCCAGCACCAATTTCCCCGAACCGGCCTGCGCCTGTCGGCGGCGCAAGCGCCAGCGACCAATAAACGTGCCCGTCAGATAGCTCAGCGCGATGCTCAGCGCGTAGTCGATCACCTCGTGCCACTCGCGGCCGTCCTGCGGCAGCGGCGATGCATTGTCATACCAGGCCAGCACCACGGACATGGAAGCCACAGCCGTTGCGCCCACAAACAGGGCGGCTAACACGTCAGACCAGAGCGGGCGTCTCAGCGTATTGGCCCGCCAAAATCCGATGGGAATCGGAATCAAAATGGACACTACGCGCAATACCCAAGTGGAAAAATCATAGAGCAACACGGTCGCGGCATGCGCCACGAGCAGCAACACGATAGGCAACACAATGAAATAAAAGAATGCCACGACAGGGCGCAGCCCTACCACGGTAAGCGCGCCGGGGGGGCCACCCGGTTCTGCTGTAAACGCGACTTCCAAATGCTCGCGCAAAGCGTCGAGTTTTTCATCTAAGGCGTCAAGACGCTCACTCACCGGTGTGGATGCGCCCTCGCCTTCACCGAATTTTGCTTCCAGCGCCGCCAAGCGTTTCAGCAAGGGTCGGAACGGGCCGATCTCACGCTGGCAGTAGCGGCAGACAATGGCTTCTTCTTTTATTTCTTCTGCACAAAACGGGCAATCCATTTATTGTTCTCCCCCGATGGACGATTAAAACGTCCCGCTCATCCTAGCGCAAAAGCGCCACAAGTGCATGCATCGCGCCGCGCCTCGCAATGATCGATTTTGACCGGATGTATTAGTGCGCGCGCGAACCTTTTTGGATGAATTCGATTTGGTAGCCATCGGGGTCGGCAACGAAGGCAAGCACCGTGGTGCCATGCTGCATCGGGCCGGCTTCGCGCGTGACTTTACCGCCCAGCTTTTTCACCGCTTCGCAGGCTTGATAAGCATCGTCCACTTCCACCGCGAGATGGCCAAAGCCCGTGCCCAATTCATACGCTGCCACGCCCCAGTTATACGTCAGCTCTAATACGGTGTGCTCGGACTCGTCGCCGTAACCAACGAAAGCCAGCGTAAATTCGCCGCCCGGATAATCTTTGCGGCGTAATAATTTCATACCCAACACTTCGGTATAAAACTTAATCGAGCGATCTAAATCGCCGACGCGGATCATAGTGTGTAAGAGACGCATGGCATGCTCCTGATAAGCTTCAAAAAGTATGGTAGCGCGCGCCATCCCGCGCCAGCGCTTGGCGTTCGCGCTGGTAATCGGGGTAGAGCTGCGCCACTGTCGCCCAAAATGCACGCGAGTGATTCATGTGTTTGAGGTGGGCCAATTCATGCGCCACGACGTAATCAATTTGTGCGGGCGGGGCTTTAATTAAACGCCAGGAAAGACGGATTTCGCCCGAGGGCATGCACATACCCCAAGTGGTGCGCGCATTGGAAAGTTTTAGACTGGGCGCTGCAAGGCCCAGTTTGGGCACGAGCAGATTCACGCGCTCCTGAAAATGCCGCTCGGCTTGGCGTCGATACCAATTCGCGACGTGTGTTTGCACCGTCGGTGCATCGTGCGTATCGGGTACGCCCACATAGATTTTACCGGCATGATGCATGGGCTCGGAGCGAGTGTGGGTGTGGTACAGATAGAGTTCCACTTCATTACCCAGCAGGGGCAGGCGCTCGCCATTCTGCCACTTGCGTTCGGGCAGGCGACGCGCATCCATCTCGCGTAGCTTGTCCCTGATCCAGGTTGCGCGTTCGCTGATAAGTTGATCGAGAAAGGTATAAGGCTCGCGTGGCGGCGCGCTCACGGTCAGGCCGTCAAAATCAACTTTAAAGCCAATAGTGCGTCGCTTGCGGCGCACCAGGGTATAAGACAAAGCTTGGCCGCCAAGCTGGATGACGCGCGTTTCTTTGAGTGGATAGCTCATGGCTTACTCGGGCGAGACAGGCTTCGCCCCGACCGCCGCTGACGCCTGAATGGTCAGCATTTCGCCTTCGATCCACGCCTGCACTTTTTCATTTAATTCGCCCGGCTTCATTCCGACGGGATCAATCGGCGCGCCAATACTCACCGTAATCGTGCCGGGCAATTTACGCAGCGCATTGCGCCCCCAAAATTCTCCCGCGTTGTGCGCCACCGGCAACACAGGCGTGTGCGTGTGGGTCGATAGCCACGCGCCGCCGATGCCATAGCGCCCGGTTTTGCCGGGGGCCACACGTGTACCTTCGGGGAAAATAACAATCCAGAACCCGCGCTGTAAACGATCAAGGCCTTGATCTGTCACTTGCTTCAAGGCCGCGCGCCCAGCTTCTCGGTCAATCGCGATGGGCCTTAACATCGCCAAGCCCCATCCAAAAAAAGGAATCATCAGCAGCGAGCGCTTCATCACCCACACCTGCGGCGGAAAAATTTGTTGAAAGGCGAGCGTCTCCCACGCGGACTGGTGCTTTGACAAAATGATCGTCGGTGTCGCGGGGATATGCTCACGCCCACGCACTTCAAAACCAATACCGCACAAAACACGCAACAAGCACAGCGCGATTCGGCTCCAATACGAGATAACCCGATAACGCCATAACACCGGCAAGGGATAGGTCAATATCGCGATCAGTGAATAAGGCGGCGTGAGTAGAACGAGTGACAGCAAAAACAAAAGCGAGCGCAGCAAAATCATGAGGACCGAATCACCTGCTGCGCGGCATCCGCAAGATTTTTAAAAATCAGCGTACCTTGCGGCAAACCGCCCATCTCTTGCGTACGCAGCCCTTTGCCAGTCAACACCAACATCGGCTGCGCGCTCACCGTCACCGAGGCTTCTAAGTCGCGCAAGGAATCCCCAATGCTGGGAACCCCCTTGAGTTCGATATTAAAACGCCGGGCAATTTCTTCAAACATGCCAGGGCGTGGCTTGCGGCAAGGGCAATTTAAATCGGCCGCGTGCGGGCAATAAAATAGCGCATCAATGCGCCCTCCCACCTGGGCCAGTGCACGGTACAGCTTATCGTGAATCGCATTCAAAGCCGCCATATCAAACAAGCCGCGCCCGATGCCCGATTGATTGGTCGCGATCACCACGCGATGCCCCGCCTGATTCAAAGATGCAATCGCCTCCAGACTACCAGGAATAGGCTTCCATTCGTCCGGGCCTTTAATAAAACGGTCGCTATCAAAATTGATGACGCCGTCGCGGTCGAGGATAACAAGTTTCATGAGCCTGATTATCCGCCACCCGTAGCGGAAACCCAAGCCGAATTCCGCGCGCAGCGCAAACAACGCCGACTCGGTGCAAGGCAGCTCGCGCCGACTCGGCTTGACGCTGCGTTATGGCTTATTGGATAGCCAGGGTCTTACTTGCCGTTGCCGTCTTTTTCACCAATGATAATTCCAAAACGCCATCGGCGTATTTGGCTTGTGATTGCGCTTCGTCGATCTCGCAGCCCAAGGTAAAGCTGCGCGCGACGCCGCCGAAATAGCGCTCGGAATGAATGACTTTATCGCCTTCTTTTTGCTCGGCTTCTTGTCGGGCTTCGGCGCTGATGGAAACCGAGTTGGTGTCGATTGCGACGTGAATGTCTTCTTTTTTCACGCCGGGGATATCGGCTTTAACGACGTAGGTTTTTTCATTTTCGACGACGTCCATCTTGAAATCGGCGATTTTTGGCACGCCCTCCACGCGCATCGGTCGCACCAAGAAACCTTTGAAAAAGTCATCTAAAACGCTATCCATACTTAAAGGATCGTAACGCATAAGATTTACCATGATTTTGCCTCCTAAATTGAACGCTGGGTTGAAGACACAAGGCATCGCCTTGCATAAGCTCTATATAGGTAGCATTTTCTGAATATCAAGCACCCCACGAATGAACTTTTATAGACTTGCGCTAACACATTGAAACCGATAGATTGCCCCCTACCTTTTCTATGACGAATCCCCCCTCTCATTGCGACCCTGCCGCCTGGCTCACCGAGCACGGTGATTATCTCTATCGCTATGCCTTGTTGAAGCTGCGCGACGAGGCGGCGGCAGAAGATATGGTGCAAGAAACACTGCTTGCTGCGCTGTCGGCTTGGGCGCGTTTTTCTGGGCAGTCTTCGGTGCGTACTTGGCTGACGGGTATCCTCAAGCACAAAATTCTTGATTTATTCCGTGCGCGCGCTAAAGAGCCGCAATACTCCCCGACTTGCGATGACCCGGTAGCCGAGTTGGCCGCGCTGGAACAAGCCTTATTCGACAACACCGGCCATTGGATCAGCCCCCCGCAAAAATGGGCCGATCCTGAGGCATGTCTCGATCAACAACGTTTTTGGGTGGCATTTACGCATTGTCTGGATGGGCTGCCGCCCTTACATGCACGGGTTTTTCATCTGCGCGAAATGGAAGGCGCTAACACCGAAGAAATCTGTAATGAACTGGCGATCTCCTCGACCAATTGCTGGGTCGTTTTGCATCGCGCGCGCTTGAGCCTGCAACAGTGCCTGAAAACCAATTTTGAGTACGGTAACGATGCATAAGCTTTATTCAGGGGAATCCTCGGTGTTGAAGTGTAAAGATGCGAGTCAACTACAATCCCAGGCATATGAGCGGCGGCTCAATGCGATGGAGCGAATCGGACTCAAAGTACATTTATTGATCTGCAAAGGCTGCCGGGGTTTTAACCAGCAATTAAACCTGATCCACCAAGCTTGTCGGCGGATCGACGAATCCAAGGGAGTGGGCGCAGAGGCCACGGGCTTGTCCCCGGAAGCTAAAGCGCGCATTCTCGCGGGACTGGCATCTAAGCAGGATGAGCAGCCTTAGCCTGCACGTCTTGGCTTGGATACCGCGATGCAGCACAATCGGGCGGTTTGCGCCCTTACCTAAACTTAAAAATCAGGAGTCACCTTTATGAACGGCAAAAAAACTGCTCTATCCCTCGCAATCGGTTCTGCTTTCGCGGTTAGCCTTATTGCTGCCCCCGCTGCCAATGCAGCAGAAAACCCCTTTGGTATGAGCGCGCTGAAAAGCGGTTATCTGCTCGCCGCTGCTGACGAAGCCAAACCCACTGCCAAGCCTGCCGAAGGCAAATGTGGCGGCATGAAAGATGCCAAAGCAAAAGAAGGCAAGTGTGGCGAAGGTAAATGTGGCGCAAACAAAATGAAAGACGGAAAATGCGGCGGCGATAAAAAAGACGCCAAAGCAAAAGAAGGTAAATGCGGCGGCGACAAAATGAAAGACGGCAAATGCGGTGGCGATAAAAAAGACGCTAAAGCAAAAAAAGATATGAAAGCCACCGACAAGAAGATGCCTGAAGGCAAGTGCGGCGAAGGTAAATGCGGCGCAAACAAAAAGAAAGCTGATGATAAAGCTGCTGCACCTGCCGCTACACCCGCCGCTGGCGACAAGAAATAATTTCGGCTTTTGCGTAACGTGAAAACCCCGTCTTTGGGACTTCACGGCGCGGGCCTGGGTTTTCGGCGCGAGATAGTCGATGCGCTGAAAGTCCAGGTGCCGAACGCCATCAATTTTTTTGAAATCGCACCAGAAAACTGGATCGACTTTGGCGGTGCATCCGCGCGCGACTTGCGTAGCTTTACCGAGCGCTACCCCTTTGTCTGCCACGGCCTGTCACTCTCTATCGGCGGGCCCAGCCCGCTCGACGAAATGCTGCTTACGCGCATCAAGTCGTTCATGAAAATGCATCAAATCCAGCTTTATACCGAACACTTATCGTATTGCAGCGATGATGGGCACTTATACGATCTGCTGCCGATACCTTTCACCGAAGATGCGGTGCACTATGTCGCCGCGCGCATTAAGCGCGCGCAAGATATCCTCGAAACCCGCATCGCCATGGAAAACGCGTCTTTCTATGTCATGCCACCACTCAACGAAATGAGCGAAGCCGAATTCATTCGCGCTGTGGTGGAGGAGGCCGATTGTTGGCTGCATCTCGATATCAACAATGTGTACGTCAATAGCGTCAATCACGGCTACGATCCGCTTGCATTCATCCGCTGCATGCCGACCGAACGCATTGTGTATATGCACATGGCGGGGCATTACAACGAGGCAGAAAGCCTGATCGTCGATACCCACGGCGCAGACGTAATCGACCCCGTATGGCAGCTTCTCGATGCGAGCTATGCCCTACACGGGGTACACCCGACCTTATTGGAGCGCGACTTCAATATCCCGTCGCTCGATGCGTTAGCGCGCGAGGTAGCGCACATCGCGCAGATTCAAACAAAATACCAGCATGCCCGCCACGCCCAGCGCGCTTAAGCCATTTCAGGCTTATCAATTCGAATTCACCCGTCACATCCGCGACCCAAAAGCCAATGCTCGGCCCAAAGGGGCCAGTGTGCAGCGCATGCAGGTGTACAACACGCTGCTGTATAACAATCTGGAAGGTTTTTTGCTCGCCTGTTTTCCGGTACTGCGCGCGTGTTTAAGTGATCGAAAATGGGGCAGACTAGTGCGCGATTTTTTCGCCGAGCATCGTTGCCACACCCCCTTCTTTCGTCAAATTCCCGACGAATTCATGCACTACCTGCAAAGCGAGCGCGGGGTGCGGGCGGGCGATCTGCCTTTCATGACTGAGTTAGCGCATTACGAATGGATCGAACTGGTGCTATCGGTTTCCAATAAGGAAGTTGACGCTGAATACATCGACCCGCAAGGCGACTGGGCAAAGTGCCGCCCCGTACTAAACCCGGTCTTAGCCTTGCTCCAATACGCCTATCCGGTACAACGGATCGGCCCGCAATACAAACCGCGCCCCCCCCTCGATCAGGCCACTTATTTGCTGGTCTTTCGCGATGCTGATTTCGTCGTGCGTTTTATTGAATTGAACCCCGTCTCCGCGCGCTTGGTCGATTTACTGCAAGGCGGCAAGCTCAGTACAGAAAAAGTCTTAAAAAAGATCGCACAAGAGCTCAAGCATCCGAACCCGCGTGTCGTTATAGAAGGTGGCTTGGAAATCCTGCGCGATTTGCATGCGCAAGGCGCTGTCCTGGGTATCGGGATAGCGTAGCGTTGCCGCAGACATTCCGGCCACTTTGCTAACTTGGCCGCGCATGTCATCCATCAACAAAAAAATTCTTGTTATTTATTTGCTCGCCTTGCTAGCGGGCATCGCGCTTTCCACTTTGGTGTATGTACGCGGCCAAAGCGTATTGCGCGCAGGCGATGCACTCACCGAGCAAAGCTTGCCACGCTTTGACGCTATCTCTCATTTACGCAATGCGATTTTTTCACAGAAACCCATCCTCTACGAATATTACGCGACCGGCGACCGCGCAAACTTTCAAGCGCGCTACTTGGTCGCACATGAAGCAACGCAACGCGGCCTCAGCAAACTGCGCGCTATGGTGCTGGCCTCACCCGAAGTGGCGCGAGTGGAAGCGGGCATCGACCGCATTCAAACGCTTTCCAAACGCTTAGACCAAACCATGACATCTAAGTCGATCAATTGGGATCGCGCGCGCGAAATTCTGGCCGAGGTAAGCGACGCTGAAGCGCAGATCGCGCCAGAACTGGATGCCTTGGTGCACATCAACCGCAAGCAAGTCAGCTACTACGGACAAGAAACCAAAAACAACACCGTCGGCATGATGCAAATGGTGATGGGGTTTACGCTCAGCGGCTTAATCGTCGCGCTTTTCATCGCTTATTACGTCAACGCTTATCTGCGCGAGACGACGAATCGCCGCTTGCTCGCCATCTTTCCCGAACGCAGTCCGAACCCTATGCTGCGGCTCTCCGAACAAGGCGCAGTGCTGTTTGCCAACGATGCGACGCACGATTTTCTAAAGCGTTTTGGCCTCGCCGATGTCAATGCGCTGCTGCCGCTTGATTTGGCAATACATCTCATGCAACTCAAAGCAGCACAACAACAACGCACGACATGGGAATACGCCATCGGCGCACACACGCTGGATTGCACTGTGCATTTACTGTCTGATCTGCATGTCTGCCATGTTTATCTCGCCGACATTACCGAGCGCAAACAGGCCGAAATGAATCTCGTGCGGCAAGCGCTGCAAGATGCGGTGACTGGCCTGCCTAACCGGCGGCTATTCCGCGAACGCTTAGAGCTTGCGCTGGACCAGGACCAAGCGCAATGCGCGGTGGCGATGATCCGTCCCGACCGCATCAAGCTGATCCTGGAATCATTAGGCTATGCCGCGAACGACAATCTGATCGCCGCCATGGCGCAACGCCTGCTGGCTGCACTCGCCGGGCATGCCAGCCCTGCGCTGACGGTGGACCTGTTTCGCTTTGAAGGCTCGACCTTCGGCTTGCTTGTTACACGAATGACGGACCCGCGCGAACTCGAAGCACTGATGCGCAGCATGCAAGCTGCAATGTTGGAACCGCTCAAGGTGGAAGGCCGCGAATTCTTTTTCTCGCTCAGTATCGGTGTCGCGATGAGCCCAGATCATGGCACCGTTGCCGAGACCCTATTCAAAAATGCAGAAGCGGCAGTGAACCGCATTCGCGCCGAAGGCGGCAACGGCTTTCGTTTTTACACCCTGGATTTGTCCGAACGCGCCGAACAATGGCTGGCGATGGAACATGGCTTACGCCGCGCATTGGCGCGCGATGAGTTGCTGCTGCATTACCAGCCGCAAGTAAATATAAGCTCCGGCGCAATCATTGGCGTCGAGGCATTGATCCGCTGGCAAAGCCCGGAGCGCGGCCTAGTCCCGCCCATGCAATTCATTCCGCTGGCCGAAGAGACCGGGCTTATCGTGCCGATAGGCGCGTGGGTGCTACGCACAGCCTGCTTGCAGGCCAAAACCTGGCTTGATCGTGGCAACGATTTAATCATGGCAGTGAACATCTCTGCGCGACAATTTCAGCACCCCGGCTTCATAGATTTGGTGGAAGAAATTCTCGCAGAAACCGGCTTACCTGCCCAAAATCTGGAACTAGAAATCACCGAAAGCGTGGCGATGCATGATGCCGAACGCACCACAACCATCTTGCACGCACTGCGCCAACTAGGTTTGCATCTCTCGATAGACGATTTCGGCACGGGCTTTTCCTCCCTCGCCTATTTACGCCGCTTCCCGC
>JAYVBU010000228.1:0-6188 GCA_043750335.1 Betaproteobacteria bacterium
CCTGTTGCTGTGGCGACAGCACGGCATAGAAATACTTGACCGTATCGGCCATCTTGGCCATGTCTTGCGCACGATCTTTCATGGTTTCTGCCATCTTCACCATTTGTTCCGGCACGGACATCGGCAACGGCATCGGAATATTTTTGGCTTTATCGTTCATTTTGTTCTGCATCGCCGCCATGCTTCTAGCTTGCTCGTTAATTTGCTCGGAGAACTTTTGCCAAGCAGGCTGTTGCTCTTGCGATAGGTTCAACTTGGCTTTCAATTCGCTCAAATGCTTGGTGGCGCGCGCGACTACATCGACACCCATCTCGCTTGGCAGCATATTCATGCTGTCACAACCCTTGCTATGCGTATGCTGACTTTTTTTAGCGTAGAGATCACCCGCAGAGGCGACATTCACCGCGAGCAGCGTGGCACAGAGTCCGAGTACTACTTTAGTTTGCAGTTTCATGATATCCCTTTCAATTTGAGTGTTCGGATGGGGCTAATCTTGGCGGCCACGCCAGCCAATGCATGTTTGCCACTTTTAAAACGGTTTGTTGTCTTGAAGACTACGCCGCACACCTAACAACGTCCGTGCGTCACCGTACATAGCACCCCGAAAAAGAACCCAGCACGAATCGAAGCACAGCGCTGGATAATTTTCTGGCTGGGTGGCGTTATGCAAACACCACGTGATCGACGAACACGAATAACAGAACAAAAAGCGCTGCCGCCAAAATAATGCGGTGTAGCGTATGGTCGCAATCTGCTTTCGGGGTTTTGATGATTTTCTCCTTAACGACTATGCGATAAACCCTCTGAACCGGAAACGCTCGATTCAGATCAGCGCCACACAGGCCCGTCTTTTTTCCCTGCATCGCCGCTTTCCTTATCGGGTCGGCGCAAGAGCAGTGAGGGATTAGCTTTTACCTTGTTCGTGAGCGCGCCCACATTTGTCATTACTTTGCTCACCTGATCTTCGATTGCACCGAATTTTTCGACCAGCTTCGGTAAGGCGTCGAGCATGGCTTTAAGGCCGGTTTTTTCTGAGGGGATTTCAGGCATCTGCCCTGGCGGCGTAACGTCGAGCAAAGCCTTAGCTGCCGGGTCTCCCCCATTCAGCTCAATAAAAACGACGCCAGTGATACCCTTTAGCACGAGACTGGCCCGCGTATCTGTCATGACGGGGGTAGCCTTACGCAGGCGTACATCCACCTGCACCAAACGCGCGTTTTTAGGGTCGATGATCATCGACTTGACAGTACCCACATCGATGCCCCGGTACTGGACCGCATCCCCCGCGGTGAGCCCGCTGACCGAATCCGGGAAATGAATCCGGTAGATCACATCGTCATGACTGCCCGGGCTACCCAGCCACACCGCAAAGATGGCGATGGCAATCGAGAAGCCGATGATGAAGAGGCCTTCGAGAAAATAATGTTTGTCAGTTTCCATGGCTGGTTTTCCTTGCTTTCATTGCGCCTTCCGCGCGCGGCCCATGAAAAAAGTCATGAATCCACGGATGGCTCGACTTCATCAGCTTGTCCGCTGTGTCGATGGTGAGATGTTTATCGACAAGCACGGCGATGCGGCCGCAGATGGTAAACAGGGTCGTAAGATCGTGCGTGACGATGACTACCGTAATGCCGAGGCTATGATTAAGCTGCTGAATCAAGGCATCAATGCCGCTGGCGGCGATGGGATCGAGATCGGAAGTCGGCTCATCCAGAAAAAGAATCTTGGGATCGAGCGCGAGTGCGCGCGCAAACGCGGCGCGTTTCACCATGCCGCCGGAAAGCGCGGAAGGAAATTTGACGCCGCTGTCCGCAGGCAAGCCGGCCAGCGCCAATTTCATCGCCGCGATCTGTTCCTGTTCTTTATCCGGCAGCGCCGTATGCTCGCGCATGGGCAACATGATGTTCTGCGCGACCGAGAGTGAGGAAAACAAAGCGCCCTGCTGAAATAGCACCCCAAACGTTGCGGCTTTTTCTGCCGCGCCAATGGTTTGAACCGACTTGCCATTGAGCAGCACCTCGCCTGCATCCGGCTGATGCAAGCCCACCAGTGTCTTGAGCAAAACTGATTTCCCTGAGCCTGAACCCCCGGCGATGCCGATGATCTCACCTCGATTGATATCGAGATCGAGCTTATCGTGGACCACTTGCTTGCCGAAGCGATTGACGATGCCGTGCGCGGACAGCATCACATCGGCATGTGCTTTGATGCGCGCGCTCATACGCCGAGCCTTTCGAACAGGATGGAAAAGAACGCATCCAGTGCGAGTACCAGAAAAATCGATTTCACCACGGCGCGCGTGGTCTCGCGCCCCACACTTTCCGCCGAGCCGCTCACTCGCAGCCCATGCATGCAGCCCACGATGGCGATAAAGAAGGCAAAGACCGGCGCCTTGAACAGACCCACAAAAAAATCGCTGCCATCGACGACGCGCGGCAAGCGCGAGAGATATTGAGTCGGCGACACATCGAGCAGGAATTGGGAAATCGCCGCACCGCCAATCAAGCCCATCATATCGGCAAAGAAGGTAAGCAGAGGCAGCGTAATCATCAAGGCGATGATCCGCGGCACCACCAGCACTTGCATCGGCTCGATGCCCATCACTTTGAGCGCATCCACTTCTTCTCGCGTTTGCATCACGCCGATTTCGGCGGTGAAGGCCGAGCCGGAGCGGCCAGCGACCATAATGGCCGTAATCAGCACGCCCATCTCGCGCAATACGGACACCGCGACCAGATTGATGGTGTAATCCTCGCCGCCAAAGGGACGCAATTGCGCCACGCCCTGGTAGCCGATCACGATCGCGATCATAAAAGCCATCAAGCCGATGATGGGCAGCGCATGAATGCCGGTTTCTGCAATCTGACGCGAGATCGCAGCCGGGCGCAGACAATGTGGATGCAACAAAGTGTTCACCGTCCAACTCGACGCACGCCCGACAAAGGCGATGACATCTCGCGCCTCGTGCAAAGCATCGTGCGCCTGTTTACCGATTTTTATCACGATCTGCTGCCCGAACGGAACGGATTCGACTGTCGGCAAGGGCTTGAGATCAAGCGTACAGATGAGATCGAGTAGCGCCTGGTGTGCCGCGCGAATACCGGTAAGCTCTACGCCCCTGGCACGCAGACCGCACAGAAACAGCGCGCCGGGCGAGTCGATGCCACTGAGTTCGGCAATATCGAGCACACGTGCAGCACCCTGCTTCGACCATTTTTTCAAGGCCAGCCTTGCAGTAGCGAGCGTGGCTATTTCCAACACGCCTGCTAATGCGCGGTGATCGCCGTCGCCGCTGACGACGACCGTGGGCGACGCCGTGACCGCAGTAGTTTTCGTTTGATTTGTTGATGCACTACTCACGGTTTTCCTCGGGCTCCACCAATTTACAATACCTAACAGAATCAGATTTGATCTGTCTGCACGTCAGCGCAGAAGCGTCGTTGAGTGGCGCAAGATAGTTGAAACAGCCAACGCGCTCTGTACGTTATCGCACAGACCTGATTGCACGGGCTGTTTACATTTTGCGCTTACCCGGGAATCCGGCGCCATTCACCCTGGAGATCGAATATGAGCAAAACAAAGCCCCCCCATTCCACAAAAGAGCACGAGCACAAGGGTGGCGAAGTGCATCAACTGGCGGGAGGCACACACCCCCCCCTTACCACCAATCAGGGCGTGGCGCTGTCAGACAATCAAAATTCGCTGCGCGCGAATCCGCGCGGGCCGACGTTGTTGGAAGACTTTATCCTGCGCGAAAAAATCACTCATTTTGACCACGAGCGCATTCCAGAACGGATCGTTCACGCACGTGGGACAGGCGCGCATGGCTACTTTGAATTGACCGCGTCATTAAAAAAATACACCCGCGCCAAAATCCTCACCGAGGTCGGAGAGAGAACGCCTTTGTTTACACGCATCTCTACGGTCGCGGGCGGCGCGGGTTCGGTCGATACCCCGCGCGACATTCGCGGATTTGCGGTCAAGTTTTACACGAAGGAAGGCAACTGGGATTTGGTCGGCAATAATGTGCCGGTTTTTTTCATCCAGGACGCCATCAAATTTCCCGACCTCATTCATGCCGTTAAGATGGAACCGGATCGTGGCTTTCCGCAATCGGCGACCGCGCACGACACGTTCTGGGATTTTATTTCGCTCACACCTGAGTCCATGCATACGGTGATGTGGATCATGTCAGATCGCACTATTCCGCGTTCGCTACGCATGATCGAAGGCTTCGGCGTACATAGCTTTCGCCTCATCAATGAAGCGGGTGAATCCACCTTCGTCAAATTTCATTGGCGTCCCAAACTCGGCTTACAGTCCACCGTTTGGGACGAGGCCGTGAAGCTTGCGGGCGCGGATCAGGATTACCACCGGCGTGATATGTTCGACGCCATCACGGCGGGCAATTTCCCCGAGTGGGAATTTGCGGTACAGCTATTCACGCAGGCAGAAGCAGACAAATTTCCATTCGATCACCTGGACCCCACCAAGCTGATACCAGAAGAACTGGTTCCGCTAAAAGTAATCGGTCGCATGGTATTGGATCGCTGGCCAAATAATTTTTTCGCGGCGACTGAGCAAGTCGCGTTTTGCCCTTCGCATGTCGTACCGGGCATCGACTTCTCCAACGATCCACTGTTGCAAGGGCGCTTGTTTTCTTATCTCGACACACAACTGTCGCGCCTCGGATCGGCCAATTTTCATCAAATTCCAGTCAATGCGCCCCAGTGTCCGTTCGCCAATCACCAACGCGACGGACATATGCAGATGGCGCAAGCGACGGGCCGTGTCGCGTATGAACCCAACTCTTTGTCCGAGCATTCACCACGTGAATCAGCGCGGGGCTTTCGCAGCGCGGTCGTCACCGAAAGCGGCGAAAAAGGCCGCATTCGCACCGAACTTTTCGCCGACCACTACAGCCAGGCACGACAGTTCTACATCAGCCAAACAACGTATGAACAAGCACACATCGCCTCAGCGCTGGTTTTCGAGCTGTCCAAAGTTGAGCATCCGCATCTGCGCGAAGCGATGGTCGGTCACTTGCTGCATATCGACAAAGAGCTCGCCCAACGCGTCGCCACCGGGCTGGGGTTAAACACCTTACCTTGCGCGCCAGTAAGCGCAGCAGCGGTGCAGACATTGTCGCCCTCCCCTGCCTTGCAGATCATCGGCAAGATGAAAGACACACTGATGGGACGCACGATTGGCATTCTGGTCGCGGATGGTTCAGACGGCGCAGTCATCAAGAAAATTAAAAAAGCCGCGAACGATGCAGGCGCTAATGTACGGATCGTCGCCCCCAATGTAGGCGCCACGAAACTCGCCGATGGCGTGATGCTGGCGGCTGACGGACAACTGGCAGGCACGCCTTCCGTGCTGTTCGACGCCGTGGCCGTCATCCTCTCCGAAGCAGGTGCAACAGCGTTGTCAAAAGAAGCCGCTGCGCTTGATTTCGTACGCGATGCTTTTGGCCACCTTAAGGCTATCGCCTTTGACGCAGGCGGTCGCATGCTTTTACAGCATGCCCATGTTGTGTTCGATGCGGGCGTAGTCGATGCCAAGGACAAAGAAGCGTTTATTGCTGCTGCAAAAACCCGCCAATGGACACGTGAAAAATCGGTTCGCCATTTGGCATAAGGTGTGACCACTGAAAGCACATTCTCCGCTGAATTAAGTGCCCCCCTCTTAAGCACGGTAAACCGACATTATTGCAAGACAAAAGTTTTTAACTTTCTATTTTTACAGCCGCATTAGGCAGCAGCAAACGATGAGACATGTGTTTGCTTGTCTCCGCCTTCTCTTAACCACAAGGAGTAAAAACATGAACAAAAAAATATTGATCGCCGCAGGTATTGTCATCGCGCTACCCATCATGAGTGCTGCCCAAACCCCCATTTCCGAAGACTTCCCCGCTTTGACAAAGCGACTTCAAACTGAAAAATCCGGATTCGCGCAGCGTCAACAGAGTTTGCTCGCGGAGCGCTACGATCTCGCTGATCGAGTGGCAAAGGGTGTCGCCATGTCACGCGGCAAGCCGGTTCAAGAGGGTGTGCGCGTCAAGTTGCCCGCAGGCATGAGCTGGGAAATGCTCGCCGCCTTGTCGCCAGAGGAGGTCAAAGCAAAGCAGTTGTGGCCAGCCGGATTTTTGCCTTTGCCGCATCCTCACCATGAAGCGGGCGGCATGA
>JAYVBU010000229.1:0-2786 GCA_043750335.1 Betaproteobacteria bacterium
CGCTTACGATAACGATGAGCACGCCTTGCGCGCGTTTGGCGAGCTGGTTGCGCGCCACTCCGATGCGCCAGTGTATTTGATGGTGGACACGGTGGAGGAAGAGTACCGCACCGAGCTGCTGCCGCATGTGTGGGGTGGCGCGCGGCGCGAGATGTCGCAGCGCAAGCTTGCACAATTGTTTCGCACGATTCCCTATCGCGCGGCTTGTTTGCAAGGCCGCGACACTGTGCCCGGTAAGCGGCGTGACGATCTGTATCTTTTCCTCGCGCTGAATTCTGGCGACTTGCTGCGGCCCTATCTCGAAAGCATTCATTCACGCCGCGCGCCGCTCGCGGGGATTTATCTCTTGCCGCAGGTCACGCAAGCATTGGCATCGAGATTGAAGTGCGATACATCGGGCGTGCTGCTGGTATCGCGCCAGCAGGGTGGCCTGCGACAAAGTTTCTTTTTGCAGGGCAAGCTGCGCATCAGTCGATTGACCCCGCTCGATCCCTTGGGCGAGCCGGCCACCGCTGAAATCTATGCGGCGGAGGTGGATAAAAGTCGCCTCTTCCTCTACAACAGTCGTCTGCTGCCGCGCGAAACGCGCTTATCCGTACTCATCCTCGATATTGACGATAGCCTAGCGTCTGTGTCTGAGCTGCTGAAACAAGATGCGACATTGCATAGCCATCGTATTGGGTTCGAGCAAGTACGCACAGCGCTGGCGTTAGGTAAAACCGATTTACCGCGCGATCCCGAAGCGCTGCATTTATGCTTACTCGGAAAATATCCGCCGCAAGCGAGTCTAGCCGAGCCGCGCCTTACCGGCGACTTCACCACGTATCAACTGCGTGCTGGCATCTTTGCTGCAAGCGGGGCTATCGCCTTTGCGGCGCTGTGTTGGAGCGGCTATAACTTGTATCGCGGCTACGTTAATCAGAACGCCACGCAAGCGGCTATTGCCGATACGGCGCGTTACCGCACCCAGTACGCGGAAGCGGCAAAGCAATTTCCCGAAACACCCGTCGCCGCCGATCATTTGCGTCAAGCGGTCGAGGTGGCAGAGCAAATCAAAAAATTTGGCCGCACCCCCGAGCCGTTTATGCAACTCGTCTCCAACGTACTGGGAGAGTTTTCACAAATCGAATTGAACCGCCTGGATTGGCGTTACGCCTCTACCAGCGGTGCGCCGCAATCATCCGGCGCGGTTAGCCCAAGTGCGTGGCAGCAGCAGGGCGAGATCGAAGCGGAAATACGCCCTTTTAACGGCGATTACCGCGCCGCCATGGCCATGATCGAACGTTTCGCCGCGCGCCTGCGCGTACAGCCCACCGTAGCGATTGTCACCATCACCAAACTGCCCTTGAATCTTGACCCCGCCAGCACACTTAGCGGCAGCACTCAGGACAGCTCCGATGCGAAACCGGGCGCGGCGCAATTTAAACTCAGCATCGTGATTAGGCGCGAATCATGAAGCTCAAGGATTTTAATTGGCGCATTTTGCGCGCGCCCTTGCTGGTGTTGCTAGGCAGCGTAGCGGTGGCCGCCATGTGGGTTTATTACGCGCAGCAATGGACTACCCGTACCCAACAAGCGCTTGAAACCGAGCGTCAGGTGCTCAATGGCATCCGCCAAAAATCCACTCAGGCCGATCAAGAAAAGCAAATCATCCAACGCTATCGCAGCGCCTACGAAGAGTTACAAAAAAGCGGCGCAGTCGGCCCCGAGCAGCGCGTCAATTGGCTCGATGCCCTGCGTAGTGCCAGCCAGTCCGCGCGCACACTAGGCGTGGACTACCAGCTCAGCCAACAATCGACCTCACACATCAAGCTGGAAACGGGCGCGTACAAGCTGCAACAATCCATCATGAAATTGCACATCAAGATGCTGCATGAAAGCGATCTACCGAATTTTTTTCACGCACTCGAAGCCGAGCGCCCCGGCCTCTACATCATGCAAAGCTGCAACATGACGCGTGGGACGAGCGGCGTATTCACCGTACGCTATGAAGCAAAATTAGTGGCAGAGTGCGAGCTGGTGTGGTTGTCGTTGATCGAATCTGGCGCGGCGGAGGCGGTGAAAAAATGAAAACCAGACAAACTATTTGCCACAGAGAACACAGAGATAGTGCAGTGGCTTTTCTGCCAAATTGTCACCTAAAAAAGTGGTGCGTAGCCATGCTTTTTGTATGCGTAGTGCCGTTCACCGCACAAGCCGAAACGCTTGGCCGTCTGTTTCACACGCCAGAGCAGCGCGCCTTGCTCGATCTTGCGCGCAAATCCACGCCGCTAAATGCAGTCGGCGAGCCGACCGCAGCACCCGCCGCGACGGTGCAAGAAGGCCTCTCCGTCAGCGGCATCGTTAACCGCAGCGACGGCAAACGCAGCACCTGGGTCAATGGCCGCCTGGAACACGATCCCGCCAACATCGGCAAACAAGATCGCTCCCAAGTCTGGGTCAAGCTCCCCGGAGGCGAGGTGAAGCTGAAAGTCGGCCAAAGCCTCGACCCCACCACCGGCCAAGTGGCCGAAGGCTTCCGCCGCCCGCCGCCAGTTGAACCCGCCGCCAAACCCGCACCGCCAACCCCCCCAGCAAAAGCCCCCGCCAAACGCGATGACAACGCCGACGCCGATCAAACCGCTACCCCATAAACAACGCGGCGCAGCCCTCATCATCCTGGGCTTAATCCTAGTGCTGGGTTTGATTACGCTGTTTACGTTCAATATGGAGCGCAAAACCCCAGAGCTAGAAGCGGACCGAAAAACGGCGCTGGCCTTAGCGCAGGCGAAGGAGGCGTTGTTGGG
>JAYVBU010000230.1:0-6179 GCA_043750335.1 Betaproteobacteria bacterium
CAGCGCCACATAGACTGCCAACTCGGCGAACAATGCGCGTTGCATCGCATCGCCAAACAGCGCCAGCGCGATTTCCTTAGGGTGCTCGCCGCTCAAGGCCGCTACCCCTTTACGCAAAATCGTGTATTGCTCAAAGCGCGACGCTGCTTCATCCAGCATGACCCAAACACACAAACCGCCATGCGGTAAATCCATGCTCAGCGGAGACTTTGCCAACGCCTCCGGCTGCATGTGCCGACGTTTGAGCGCGGCTTGCAAAGCATCCAGGTGGGGCACCTTATCCAGCGCGGCAAGCTGCTTCACCAGCGGCAACACGACCAATACATGGCTTGCCCCCGCCATCTGCTTGGCACTCAGTATCGGCTTGTTTTCAATGACATCGGGCAGCATCGCAACTCCTTGTAAATAAACTAATGACTTGACTGGAACGGACATTTTCGCGATCATAACAGACTTTGTTCGAACCAATTTCGGGTCAAATTCAAGTCAAGGGACAAGCCGAATTACACAAATTGATCTGTGGCTTCGCGTCCAAACTTAAACAAGAACGACGCTGAATACCGTCCCACCTCCAAGCTATCCCATTCAGCGAAAAACGACGGTCTTTACACCGTCGAATAACGGCCAGAAGGAACCGCGTATGAAACTGGAAGACAAGAAACGCGTACTGCGTGAAATGGTGCTTGCGCGCCGCTTTGAAGAACGCTGCTACCAAGCTTATATCGAACGCAAGATCGGTGGCTTTTTGCACCTCTATCCCGGCCAAGAAGCTTGCTGCTTCGGCGTGATGGAAGCGGCCCGCCCCGGCCACGATTACGTCATCACCGGCTACCGCGATCACGTGCACGCCATCAAGTGCGGCTCCGACCCAAAAGAAGTCATGGCCGAGTTGTATGGCAAGGAAACCGGCGTCTCTAAAGGACGTGGCGGCTCCATGCACATCTTTGATGTGAAGCACCGCTTCATGGGCGGCTACGCGCTGGTGGGTGGCCCCTTTCCCTTGGCCGCTGGTATCGCCAAAGGCATCCAGCTGCAAGGCGGCGACGAAATCTCGATCTGCTTCCTGGGCGATGCGGCAAACAACCAAGGCACGTTCCACGAAACATTGAACATGGCCGCACTGTACAAGCTGCCTTGCCTGTTCATTTGCGAAAACAACCAGTACGGCATCGGCACGGCGATTGATCGCTCCACCGCCGTGGTCGATCAGTACAAGCGCGTGTGCAGCTATGGCATCGAATCGGCTCAGTGCGACGGCCAGGATATTGACGTGGTCTATGAGCACGCACGCAAAGCGGTGGACTATGTTCGCGGTGGCAAAGGGCCCTACTTTTTAGAGTTGATGACCTACCGCTATCGCGGTCACTCCATGTCCGATTCGCGCGGCTACCGTACGCGTGAAGAAGAAGAATTGTGGAAACAGCGCGACCCGATCTTCATGCTACGTGACCGCCTGATCGACGCAAAAGCGTTGACCCTGGACGATTTCACGAATATGGAAAAAGAGATCGACGCTTACATCGAAAATGAAGTCATCAAGTTCGCGGAAGAATCTCCGGAACCGAATGTGGCCGATCTCGAAAAGTACGTATTGGCTTAAAAGCAAATAGACAGGATTTACAGGATTACGCAGGATTAACAGGATTAAAACTGGTTTTTTAAATCCTGTTAATCCTGAAAAATCCTGTTAATCCTGTCCATTAAAAGAAGGATTTAATCATGGCAGAAATGATGTACTGGGAAGGTATCCAACGCGCGCACGACGAAGAAATGGCGCGTGATCCAATGGTCATTTGCATGGGTGAGGATATCGGTGTCGCTGGCGGCACTTATAAAGCCACCAAAGGGCTCTACGAAAAATATGGCCCGCTGCGTGTGATCGACACCCCGATTTCTGAAAATGGTTTTACTGGCTTGGCGGTCGGCGCGTCTTTCATCGGTGTGCGCCCCATTGTCGAAATCATGTCGGTCAACTTCGCTTGGCTGGCGATGGATCAATTGTTCAACTCTGCTGCCAAAGTGCGCTACATGTCCGGCGGCCAGCTCACTTCGCCTATCGTCGTGCGTTCACCCGGCGGCACGGCACATCAACTCGGCGCGCAACACTCTGCGCGCATGGAAAAAGTCTTCATGGGTATCGCCGGTCTGCGCGTGGTGACGCCATCAAGCCCAAAGCAAGCTTATGGCCTGTTGAAATCCGCCATCCGCTCCGACGATCCGGTGTTTATCAACGAACACGAACTCATGTACAACATGAAGGGCGAAATTCCGGACGAAGAATACTTCCACCCGCTGGAAGGCTCCGAGATCACCCGCGCTGGCACGGATGTCACGCTGTTTGGCTATAACATTTCCGTGCACTGGTGCTTGAAGGCCGCTGAAATTCTGTCCACGCAATACAATATCAGCGCCGAGGTAGTGGATATGTACTCACTGGCCCCGCTCGACCGCGCTGGCATCAAAAAATCTGTTTCCAAAACCCATCGCGCCGTAATCGCCGAAGAAGACGAAGCGCCCGTGGGTGTGGGCGCCGAAGTGATCGCCATCATCAACGAAGAATGCTTCTTCGAACTGGATGCCGCCCCGGTGCGCGTACACGCCGCATTGGTGCCGCAGCCCTACAACCACAAACTGGAAATGGCTGCGATTCCCGATCACGAGGATGTAGTCAACGCTGTACTGAAGATATTCGGAAAAGCGTAAACCCTTTTTATCCGCGCAGCGCACGACACAAACCTATCGGTATTTCTTCGTATTCTGCGTGGATAACCACAGCTTTTAGGAATCAAGCATGTCCTCACATTCAGTCATTACCATGCCCCAACTCTCGGACACCATGACCGAGGGCGTTGTGGTCACCTGGGAAAAACAAGCGGGTGAACGCATCGAGCGCGGCGACATCGTGGCCACAGTCGAAACCGACAAGGCCATCATGGACGTGGAAGTATTCAAGGCAGGCTATCTGGCCGGCCCCTTGATTGAAGTCGGCGCGACCGTCGCCGTCGGTGCTGCCCTCGGCTACATCACCGACACGCAAGGTGATCTTGCCATTGCGAGCGGCGAAGTCGTCACCGAAACAGCCCCATCGGAAATGATCCCGCATCATGCCGGTGCAGCCGTCGTGATGCCACAACTCTCCGACACTATGACCGAAGGCATCGTCGTCACCTGGGATAAAAATATCGGCGACAGCATCAAACGTGGCGATATCGTCGCCACGGTTGAGACCGACAAAGCCATCATGGATGTAGAAGTGTTCCAGGAAGGCTTCCTCTCCGGCCCCATGGCTGACGTGGGCAGCGTAGTCGAAGTCGGCCACCCGATGGCCTTCATCGTCAACGACAAAGCCAAGGTGATCGACACCGCCGTCATTATTACCGCCGAACATAAAGTCACCGACGTGCATCACAAAACGTCGGGCAATGCAGCCAGACCCGCTGCAACAAAACCGGCTGCAACCGTCCTGGCCATTGCTTCGAGCGCCAAGCCCGTGCCGCGTCCCGCTGGCCGTAAAGCCTCACCCTATGCGCGCAAAGTCGCGGGGGCGCTCGGCGTGGATATCGGCGGCGTGGCTGGGAGCGGCCCCGAAGGCGTCATCACCGCTGCTGACGTGCAGCGCGCCCGCCCTTCCATGAAAGACATCGCGCACAGCTTGCCGCAAGTAGATGTCCCCGGCGATGGCCGCGCCATGAGCTCGATGGAAAAAGCCGTATCGCATGCCATGGCCGCATCGCTGACGCTGCCTACCTTCACTGCCACCATGAATATTGACACGAGCCATCTCACCGCCGCCGCCAAGGCGCGCAAGGTCTCGGTCACCGTGGCGATTGCCAAAGCCTGCTCGGTGGCCATGCAAAATTATCCGCGCATGAACTGGGCGTATCAGCCGGTGGATAAACTGATTGATCGTCCCAATCACGACTTCGGCGTAGCCGTTAAAAGCGACGATGGCGGTCTCGTGGTGCCGATCTTGTCCAACATCGAATCGCGTGGCCTAGAAACGCTACAAGAATCATGGAATGACCTAGTGCCGCGTGCGCGCGTACGCAAGCTCGCGCCGAAAGAATTCGCCAACCCCACCTTTACTATTTCGAACATGGGCATGTTTGGCATCACCCATTTCACCGCCATCCCCACGCCGGGCATCGCGGCGATTTTGGCGATTGCCGCCAATAGCCCACAAGGCACACCCTTTACCATCACTGCCGACCATCGCGTATTAAATGGCGCAGATGTAGCCGGTTATCTCGTCGATCTGAAAAAAACCATCGAAAACCCAGCAGCCTGGATGACCGGCGCAGCCACCCCACCCGCCGCACCGATTCCCGAAGGCAACTGGGACACGCAAGTACTGGTCATCGGCGGCGGCCCCGGCGGCGAAGACTGCGCGCGCGATCTGGCCGATCATGGCGTAAAAGTTATGATGGTCAACAACGCGCCCTTTCCCGGTGGCGAATGTTTGTGGCGCGGCTGCATTCCATCCAAGGCCTGGCGTCACGCGGCGGACATCATCCGCGACCGCGCACACGATGCGGATAAAGGTGTGACCGGCACTGACAAGCCGAAGATGGCGTGGGAGGCACTCGAAGCACATCGCAAAAATATCCTGCAAACGCGCGGCGAGCTCGCACTGAAAACCGACAAAGGCGTGAAGATCGACGTGCGCGAAGGTTTTGCTTCCTTCATCGACGCGCACACCGCCGAGATCAAACCGGCGAGTGGCGACGCATACAAAATCACCTTCGGCGCGGCTGTCATCGCCACCGGCGCACCGCCCTTCGTACCGCCCATCCCCGGCGCGCGCGAGGGCTTGGACAGCGGCGGCGTCATCACCTCCGATACAGTGTGGAATCTGGCCAAGCCGCCCAAAAAACTCGGCATCATCGGCGGCGGCGTCATCGGCGTCGAAATGGCACAGATATGGAAAGACTTCGGCGCGGACATTCTCATGCTCGAACATAGAGACCGCATCCTGGCCGAAATTGAAGAAGAAATCGCCAAGCAACTCACAGCGGTTTTAAGCGCGGAGTTCCCGATAGTGCCGTTCGCCCGCATCGCCGAAATTTCCGGCAAGCCGGGCAAGATGCTCATCAAGTACAGCGATGCCGAAGGCAGATTCACCGAGTACACCTGCGACTACGTGCTCATGGCCACCGGCAAGCGCCCGGACACCGCCACATTGAATCTGGACAAAGCCGGTATTCAACTGGATGGCGCGGCGATCAAAGTTGACGCCGCAGGCCGCACCAGCACGCCGCACATCTTCGCCGTGGGCGACGTCATCGGCGGCTACATGCTGGCACACACTGCCGCCACCCAAGGCCGCGTCGCCGCGCACAATCTCACCGGACACGCCGCAAAATACAATCAAGACCTAGATTGCGGCGTCACCTTCTCGCGCCCGGAAGCGGGCTTTGTAGGCTTATCCGTTGCCCAAGCCAAAGCGCGCGGCATCGACGCGGCAGAAGCAAAGATACCCATGAGTATCGACGCCAAAGCCATGATCGCGCTAGAAACCCACGGCATGATAAAACTGGTGGCAGACAAGGCCACGCAAAAAATCATCGGTGTGCACTTCCTGGCCGATCACACCGACACGCTAATCGGCGCGGCAGTGATGATGGTGTCAGGTGGCATGACATTGACTCAGGTAGCCGATGCAATCTTCCCGCATCCGACGCAGACGGAATTGTTTGGTGAGCTAGCGCGCAGACTGTTGGCGCGGCTGCGGCGCACGGCTAAGGCCAAATAAGCCCCAGCGCACCCAAAAAAAACGGCCCGGGATGGGCCGTTTTTTTCATCTGCGCCAGGCGTAGCGCTACTCTCCGTATTCCGCCACACTAATCTGATTACGGCCATTGGCCTTGGCTGCATAGAGCGCTTGGTCGGCGCGGCGATAAGCGTCCTCCCAACTATTGTCTTGTTGGCTCGGCCCGGCGATGCCGGCGCTCACAGTGATTTGCAGTGCTTTACCGTCGATATCGAATGGGTGTTCGGCCATCTCGATGCGCATGCGGTCGGCGAGCGCAGCAGCGTCGCTGACCCGCGCTACGCCATGACACACCACGGCAAATTCTTCGCCGCCGAGTCTGGCCAGCACTTCTACGTCCTGGCGTAGATTCCGCGACAAGATAGCGGCAATGGCCTTTAAGGCTTGATCGCCCACGACGTGACCGTAG
>JAYVBU010000231.1:0-13310 GCA_043750335.1 Betaproteobacteria bacterium
CTTTGCACCGCACTAAACAGGGGGAAATTATACGAATCTGTCCAGCCAGTGACATAAGCTGAGCCATTGGCATCCACCGCGATGGCATGGCTATACTCAGTGCCATATCCGCCGAGCAATGTGGAATACACCAGCGTGCCAGCAGGATCAAACTTGGTGACGAATGCATCGTAAGCACCACCCGCAAATACCGACTGGAAAGCACCCGCTGTAATAGGGAAATCCGCAGTACTGGTTTCACCCAACACATAGGCATTGCCGCTGCTATCGACCGCAACGCCTCTGCCGTAGGTATTGATAGTAGGAAAAACCGGATCAGTAGCTATCGCACCGCCGAGATAGGTGGAGTAAATCAGCGCCGTGCCATCGGCATTAAGCTTGGTGACAAAAGCGCTGACATTGCCTTTGAGGTTTGCTTGCACAGCATTCAGCGTGGGGAAATTCGAAGACCAGGTCCAGCCGGTGACGATGGCGTTGCCTGCCGGATCGACGGCGATGGCGTAGGCTTGTTCAGTGCCGCTGCCGCCGAGAAAAGTCGAATACACCAAGCCTCCTGCTGGCGACAACTTGGTCACGAAGGCATCCTGCGTATCATTCAGCGCATTGGCGGGATAATCACACAGACCATTCACGCCGCAGGTCGTATCGTATGCGCCCGCTGTGATGGGAAAATCCGGCGAGCTGGTTTTACCCGTTACATACGCATTGCCTGACGCATCCACTGCGATGCCGTAGGTGTAGTCGTATCCGTTTACATAGTGTGCATTCGCAATGCCCAGCTTGCCACCCAGATAAGTCGAGTACAAAAGTTGTTTGCCCGTTGGGTCAAGCTTCACCACCACAGCGTCGATCCATCCAGCAAAACTGCCTTGCGCCGCATTGGCCGTGGGGAAGTCAGTTGAGGCCGTCCACCCAGCGAGCAGGATATTGCCCGCGCTATCTACTGCCACACCACCTTCAAAGCCCTCGTCCCCAGTGCCGCCAAAGTAAGTCGAGTAACTCAACACCGGGTCGATGATTAAAGCGCGCGCAGGATCGTACTCGCCAATATTGAAACCAACTCGCACACCATTCTCAGCCGTCAGTAAGCGATAGCCGCCGCGAATCGTTTCACGGCTACCATCTGCGCGTTCTTGATAGATGACCGGCGCATGCTGGATCAGCTCACCGCCTTCCAACACTAAGCGCAACGCGCCATCTTCAGCCAAGGCCAATGATTTTGCACCCTGAAAATCAAGTTGTATCGTCGCTACATTCGCACCCGGCGCTATTTGAAAATCGTATTCCAGTTGCTGTCCATTGCCGTAGAACACCGCCGTCACGCCGGGATAAATTTCGGGATAGGCGATTTGTGCAAAATGCGGTACCCCGGCTTGCCATTCGGTCGGCGTCTTGCCCAGAAAATAGTTGCTCACGCCCGGCTGTTTTTGCTGCGCGATGGGTGTTGCTTCAGCGCTATTTACAAAACGCAGCGCGAGTTGGTCATAGCGGCCAGCTTGCTTTGCATCGGCTTGCAACCAGAGCGTCGCGCCCGCGGCCCCGAGTTGCAGTTTGTAATTTTGACCGCGCGCAATATATTGATTCGGCTGTGCCGATAACGGCTCGAAAAAAATCGGTAAGGTACTGCGTTGCACCTGGGGTGGCGGCGCGGCTTCCACTGTTGCGAAAAAGGGCGTTATACAAAGAATAAAAATACCCCATACCAACTTACGTGGAAGTGTGAACACAGCATTTCTCCTCAGCAAAATAGAAAGTGGACGGCAGCGCGCGATGAGACTCGGCGTTCGTTATTTTTTTGCACACACTTAATGAATCTGCGCTTACTTTTATCATGCCTATGGCCGAATTACAAAGCCCAACAAGACTGTATTCAAGCACTGCCTTAAATAAGTACATGAATTACATGGCTAACACGCTTATGCAACTCAGCACACAAAAACAGCAGCATCTTTCAAAGTCATGATTTTGGCGTTAAATTATGACCAGAAGGTAACCCAAATCAGATCGAACGATCACCACCCGGACTGGGATGCAATTCAATATAGTCGGTGGACAGCGTATTTTCTCGCTCTGGCTTGGGGTCACCTTGACTACGCCGCAGAATCGCCTCCACCAATGCGGCTTTGATTTCGTTTTCATCTGCCGCCGGGGGATAGAGCCGGTGGTGCTTGAGTACTTCAAATGCTTGGTGGCGCGCTTGTTGCTCTAATTCACGACGCGTATCCAAATCGAGATGTGATAGCAGCAAGAGCCACGGCGCTTGCCATGCATGAAAATCACGGATGAGTTGCCGCTGCGTCGCGTCATGGCCCAGTGATGACAGGAACAGCGTGGGGAAAGCGTCCAACGCCAACGTGCGCGACTCCCATGCTGTGGGCAGATGAATGCCCGGCATGCCGATGCCCGAACCATTGGGCAGACGCCAAAACCATTGTGCAGCGGGGCTCACACCTGCGTGTGCATTTACGTAGCGCATCAGATACTCACCAGCGCTTGGCATGGCGCTGGCAAAACGTTCGCGGGCGGCAAAGCCAATGCGCCATGTGACGGATCGATCCAGATCAATCTCGTGCTCCGACACCACACTCTCAAGCAAGGCCAAAGGGCGACCTGCAACATCTAACAACCAGAGCTCGAAACAATCTTTAAACGGAAACGGCGCTTTGTCATGTACGCGGATTAAATGCGCATAAACGGTCGCGCCCATTTCCTCCATGATCCGAAAATCTTCCGAAGGAAAAATGGGCCCGCGCTTAAGCCCGCTGTCTAATGACCAACTGCCATAACGAATATCGCTGACCTGCACCCGATAGCCCTGATACAGATCGTCCAGCAGCTTTTCGTTGCTGACATAAATATCCCAGTGCACACCATCCAGCGTGACTGCCTCGGCGGATTCATAGCGAATGGTGTTGGTGACCCCGCGAAACGGGTTGAGGAGGCGCTGGGCGTAGCAGTCGATGGACATGCAGATAATTTATCGCAAGTATTTCAAAGTAACAATTCGGATACCGACTACTTGCACAAAAGCCTACTCAAAACCGGGTTGAAACTTGGCCTAAAACATCCTAGCTTAAGAGAGTCTTCATGTACCGGAGAGGTAACAATCATGCTCGATTCTCAACGCGATGCCATTCACCCAGGACGGGGAGCCCCATTACCCGATTTTCCTCACGCGCCCATCGGCTGGATGCCGGACGAGGCGCATACGCTCGCCCAGCAAGAAGGTCTGGATTTGACCGAACAACACTGGCAAGTCGTGCGCGCATTACAAGATTATTTTGCCCGGCACGACGAGGCTGGCGTCAACCGCATAGCGCTGCATGATGCCTTAGACGAAAAATTTCACCATCAAGGCGGCATCAAATTTCTCTATCTGCTCTTTCCTAAGGGGCCGGTGGCACAGGGTTGCCGCATCGCCGGGTTGACACCGCCTTCAGGTGCATCAGTGCCAGGCTTTGGCAGCGTGATGTGAGCTAGGCGCGCGCCGCCAAATTCAAGTCTTGTGTGATCGACTGTGCCGGGTAGTGGAAGCTGACCGGGCCGTCGAACTCGCCATTCACGAATTGCTTCACGAAGGGGTGATCGGATGCCAACATTTCGGCTGGTGTGCCAGAGGCGACAACGACGCCTTCAGAAATGAAGTACACGTAATCGACCACCTTGAACGATTCTGCCATATCGTAGGTCACCACGATTGATGTGATGCCGAGCGCATCATTCAAGCGCCGAATCAGATTCGCGATGACCGAGAGGGAAATCGGATCGAGGCCCGCAAACGGCTCGTCGTACATGACCAACATCGGGTCCAGCGCAATCGCGCGCGCCAGCGCGACGCGGCGCGCCATGCCACCGGACAGATCGTCAGTGCGAAAACCATGCACCCCGCGCAATCCCACGGCATGCAGCTTCATCAACACCAAGTCGCGAATCATGCTCTCAGATAAATGCGTATGCTCACGCATCGGGAAGGCCAGATTATCGAACACCGATAAATCGCTGAATAAGCCGCCCGCCTGAAACATCATGCCCATCTGGCGGCGCAGCTGGTACAGCGCCTCATCGTCCAACTCATGCACGACTTTTTTATCGACTTTGACCGAGCCCGATTTCGGCGTGAGTTGCCCGCCGATATGCCGCAGCAGGGTGGTTTTGCCGCAACCGCTCGCGCCCAAAATGGCCACCACTTTTCCTCGCGGAATAGCGAGGGTGATGCCCTTCAATACCGCATTGTTACTATAAGAAAAATGCAGATTATCAATCTCGACCAGGTTTTCTGCCGCCAACATGTGCTCCTTATTTACGCTTGCGTTAAGACCGTAAGCTTTGCCTATCCGGGGGGTGTCGTCAAGGCTGACCAAGACGCTACACACTTGGCATCGTGCCAAATTCACGCCGGTTTTATCGTTCACGCAGCGTTGGGGATTTTCGCATAATACTTGACTAGTTAACTAGGTTAATGTCTAATTGTCGCTAGCAGTACTCAATTTTTGCTGCGGATTCTTCCGCGCATTTCGAACACATTTCAATTTTCCAGGAGGTTTTAACAATGTCTCTACCCGAACGCGATGGTGATGGTTATCTCACCGATATGAGCGAATGGAGCGAAGAAATCGGTCGTGCCATGGCCGACGCCGATGGTTACGAACTGACCGATGTAAAGTGGGATCACATCGTCAAAGCGCGTCAATATTTTGATGAGTTCGGCAGTGTGCCGCCGATTCGTAAATTCGCGAAGTACATCGAAGAAGATCAAAACGCCTTATTCAAAACCTGGATGACCGGCCCCATGAAGCCCATCACCAAATACGGTGGATTACCCAAGCCAACCGGCTGCGTGTAAACACCACCCCAAACGCCGGCACTCGCCGGCGTTTTTTCGTGCATTTTTTTAAATCAGTCGCGCCATCCAGCGCGCCCCCCACTGGTGCAAACACAAGCCTAAAGCGATGCAAGCCGTGCCGAGCCACACGCTGCCCGGCACCGCCTCATCATTCAAGCTATGCCCAAGCAATAAGGCGATCACCGGCGTAATGAGCATAATCAGCGACACCGAGCCCGTCTCCATGTGCTTAATCATGTAGTAGTACAACACGAAACCCAGCACCGATCCGAACACACCTAGATACACAATCATGGCTGTCGCGCGTGGCGTAATTTTCTCCGGCCACTGTCCATCACTCAAGTACCAAACAAGAAAAAACAAGGGCAGCGCTACCAACAAAGTGCCGAGATTGATCGCCACTGGCGAGCTATCGTCCCCGATGCGTTTGATCCACACCATGCCGAGCGATTGCATCAACACGGCGATCAAGATCACAAAAATACCCAGCAACGCACCCGGACCGAGTGCCAAGCTACTGTGGAATACCAGCGCTAAGCCGGTCAGGCCCATCCCCATCCCCGCAAGCTTGTAGGGCGTGAGCGCTTCTTCCTTCAACCAATACGCAGCACCCACACTGGTCATCAACGGGCTCAGGCCGAATAGCACCGAGATCAAGCCGGAGTTCACCCGCTGCGATGCCCAATACGTCAAACTCATCGCACCGAATAGCGAAGCACCCGCCACCATGCACGTCAACCGCGCCTTGCGATGCAGGGGCAAGCGTACGCGCAACACCCAAAGCAATAAAGCGCACAACAGTGTGCCAATCGTCATGCGCGCGAGCAATGCAAAGCTTGCACCGGCCCCCAGCGCGCTCCACTTGATGGCGAGCGGTGTGGTGGACCAAATCATCACGACCGAAATAAATGCGGCGGGCAGCGACATACTTTTCTCCACGTTTTTTACAACATAAAAAAAGGCCACAGCATTTGACTGTGGCCTTTTGGGAAATCTCGCGCTTCAGAATCGACTTACGCGCTACTGCTCCCGGCCACGGAACGAACGATAACGCGCCATACGCAGGGGCGCTTCGGTAGGTGGCGAATGATGGGCAGCAAGAACATGAGTCGATTATCGTGGGCTAACAATTCTGCTGTCAAATGAATTATGCAAAGTGGAAAGATAATTGGCGCTTTTACAGCCAGGCCGATAACACGTTTTGCAGCGCAGCCTCTTTGATCGGCATGGTCAGCGTGGCGTCCATACGCAAGCGGCTACGCACTTTATCCAGAATAGGCTGATGCGCCGGGTCATAGAGCACCAGTATCTTGGTCTGCGCCAGCGGTTGTGCTGCGGCCAGTAAGGATTCCAAATTGCTGAGGCGATCACGAAAGTCAGCTTGAAAATAAAAGTCGGCAACGATTACTTCAGGCTGTAATTTTCGCAGCAGCGAAATCGCCTTTCGCACTTGCCACTCGGTGCTGACTTCAAATCCAAGTTGCTTGTACACGCTTGCCAGTTTGGAATGTTCTAGAAATTCGACAACGGATAATAATTTTTTAGGCATGCTGACACACACGGCTCGCACTATCGTTCATCGGACGCGCTTAACGACAGTCTCAGACAGGGGAGGCACATCGACAAGCTGCATGCCGCGCGCATCCAACAAGGCGGCAAAGTGTTTGGCTTTGAGTGGCCGACTGATCCAATAGCCTTGTGCATGCTGGCATCCCATGCCGCGCAGCGACATATATTGTGCTTCGGTTTCGATGCCCTCGGCTAGGGCGGTTTTTTCCAAGCTATTCACCAAAGCGAGAATGGTGCGCACGATTGAGGTGTCGTCCAAATCGATATTGACGCCATCGACAAACGATTTATCAATTTTAATTTTATCGGCGGGGATGCGCTTCAAATAACTCAGGGAAGAATAGCCCGTGCCAAAATCGTCAATCGCGATTCGAACACCTTTTGCTTTCAAGCCGCTCAACACGCGAATACTCATTTCTGCATCGCGCATGGCAGCGCTTTCGGTCACTTCCAATTCTAGCCGCGACGCCTTCAGCCCGGTTTCACGCAGCACAGTCGCCACTTTTGTCGCCAAATGTGGGTCCTGAAATTGATGCGCGGAAAGATTCACCGCCACCCACAAATCGCGCCCCGCCGCATTCCAGGCTTGTGCTTGCGCGCAGGCCGTACGCAGCACCCACTCGCCAATGGAGATAATCAGCCCCGAAGATTCGGCAATGCCGATGAACTCGATGGGTTGCCGCTCCCGTTCGTCGGCCACCTGCCAGCGCAGCAAGGCTTCTGCGCCCACCACTTGTCCAGTCAACATATTTACGATTGGCTGATACACCAGAAAAAGCTCATCCCGTTTGAGGGCTTCGCGCAATTGATGTTCGATATCCAAACGTTGATACACCTGCGCGCCTTGCTCCTCGGAATACACGCTGAAGCTGCCGCCACCTTTGCGCTTGGCGTCATACATTGCGGTATCCGCATGCTTAATCAGGGTTTCGATATCCTTGCCATGTTCGGGGAATATCGCAATGCCGACCGAAGGCGCAATTTGTAAGTGCCTATCAGCCACCTCGTGCGGTGCTTGGAATGCGCCCAGCAAACGCTGCGTAATTGCGCTAGCGCGATCAACATTACTATTTCGCAGCACGATAGTGAATTCGTCCCCGCCAAACCGCCCTAACACATCACCATCGCGCAGAACGGATTGAATGGTTTTTGCCGCCGCCACAATCAATTGGTCACCGACCACATGACCATAGACATCATTGATATCTTTAAACCGATCCAAGTCGATGAAGAGTACAGCGAATTCGCTCAACTCTTCGCTCGCGGCTTTAATCGTATCGCGCAATAAATCATTTATAGCCATGCGATTTGGTAGCCCAGTCAACGCATCGTGCCGGGCTTGACTCAGCAACTCCTGGCTATGCGAACGCTCGCGCCGAGAGACGCGGATCGCGCCTGCGCCGAACAACGCGAGGCAAAACACAAAGCTCAGCACAATCGGCGCGTTATGCCGCCACCACTGCTGCATGACATAGGATGCGGGCGAGGAAATATAAGCGTACATATTGGCGCGCGCCAAGCGGCTAAACGCCCCGATGCGCTGCCCTTCTGTTTCCGACCAGGGCGACACGCCGCCGAACACACCTGTCTTGATGTCCGGCTTGGCTGCTATCACTTTCGCAGCCGGTCCTTGCGATAGTTTTCCATAAATTCTTTTAGGGTCGTCTGCTGGCCAGCGCGCCTGTTGGTATCCGTCTTCGCGCAACAAGCCGATGAAACTCGATGGCGGCAATGGCATGCGATGCAAAAAAGTACCTTCACGCTCAAGCGGAATCGCCGCCTGTAAAAGGAAGCGCGGTCTAGCATTTTTATCCCGCACGACATGTCGAAAAGCAAAACGCCATTGCCCCAGCGCCTTGCCGAATTCCGGTCGGCCAATGCTGTAGCGCTCGATGCTCTCCATATCCGCCATCAACTGCCTGAAATAAGGCGGGTCATTGATAAAGCTGGGCAAGGGCTGGCCGGGACCGACCACCGTATTAATCAGCATGACACCCGATGGTGAAAATATTGCCATAGCCCCCACCTCTGGGTGCAGGGCTTGAAATTTCAACAGTTGCACACGCGCGCTTTCCACATCCTTCATCACGCCGACTTGGTCCAGGTATTGGCCCAAAGGCTCTAGGCCATTCCCCAGATCGTCAAAGAACGACTGCGAGGCCGAAGCCAAAAAACCAGACAACAGCGTCAGATTTTCTTCTACGTCTTGTTCTTCACGCCGCCAACTGTAAAAACCATAAACCACCGCAGACAAGGTGCTGACCAGAACAAAAGCCCATACGGCTTTACGCAAGGCATGCGCGAAAGAACTTACCGGTACTGAATACACAGGCATCACCTCAGTTAACCCAATGAATATCGGTGTCTTTTTTTAGAACTTAAATACTTTTGCTGTGCGTCTGCACTGATTTGATAGTCGCTATCTGACGACCCTATTAAACTGACGATGAAGCCAACTCCCAACTCATTGAAAGGTACAACATGTTTCGCGCTATCGTACTCGGTTTTCTCTTATTGCTACACGGCTGCGGGCTGGACGCCGCCAGCAGCGCGGCCACAGCGGCGGCAAGCAAGGCGGAAGAGCTCAAACAAGCAGAAAAAATCAAAGCACAATTTCAACAACAACTGGATGCCGCAAACCAAGCCGCGCAGCAACAACGCCAGGAAATTGAAAAGGCCGCCAACCCTTGAACATCACCCGATACAAGCCCGGCTCAGAAACCAAACTACACACCTTGTAAAATGCAATAATCACCGACTTTCGCCCGAAGTAGGAAACCCCCATGCAAACCCTCCCCTTTCAACTCAATGCCGAGCACATCGCCTTGTGCGATCTACTTAAACTCGCGGGCATCGCCGACAGCGGCGGGCGCGGCAAAGCCCTGGTCGCAGCGGGCGAAGTACGCGTTGATGGCAAAACAGAAAACCGCAAAACAGCAAAAATCCGTGCCGGTCAAATCATCGAATGCCAAGGCGCGCGCATCGAAGTCACGGGGCAATAGTCGTGGCACTCAAAGCCACCGTGTTCAAAGTCGATTTACAGATCGCGGACATGGATCGCCATTACTACCAGAACCACGCCCTCACACTCGCGCGCCACCCTTCTGAAACCGACGAACGCATGATGGTGCGCTTGCTCGCCTTTGCACTCTACGCCAGCGAGTCGCTCGCCTTCGGCAAAGGGCTCTCCGCCGAAGACGAGCCCGCGCTAGCGCAAAAAGACCTCACCGGCGCAATCGAATTATGGCTCGACGTCGGCCTGCCGGAAGAACGCGAAGTACGCAAAGCCTGTGGACGCGCACGACAAGTCATCATCATCATCTACGGGCGCGGCGCCGATATGTGGTGGAACCAAAACCGCGACAAATTACTACGCCAAAAAAACCTGACCGTGCTGAGCCTGCCAGCCGCCGATACCCAAGCACTGGCCGCGCTAGCCAGTCGCACCATGCAAGTGCAATGCACCGTTCAAGAAGGACTAGCGTGGATCAGCGTGGAATCCGGCGCGGTCTCAATCGAGCCGGTCGCACTGCTACGCTCGGCTTAAGCCGCGCTACTCCCCACCCTCTAAAGACGAAGCGGAAATGCCCGCGCGGGAAAACAATTCGCGCAAATGTTTAACATCATCGCGATTCAATACATTGCTGTGATGCGGGTGATGTAAAAAACCTTCGATGCCATTTAAGGTGATGCGAAAGCGAGCACCATGCGTCGGCGCCACCTGCGCGCCCAAATGATGCAGCAAAGACTCAATCTCACGCCAATGAATATTGCCGCTGATTGGATCATGAAAGACAGTTTGCAACAGCGTGATGTGCTTGTGGCTCATAAATGCCTCCGCTTCTGACAAGGCATTCTAGAACAAGCAGCACACCCCTGCACAACAGAAAAGATGGTGGGCCCCCCGAGAGTTGAACTCGGCACCAACGGATTATGAGTCCGCTGCTCTAACCAACATGAGCTAGAGGCCCAATGAGAACTGGCCGGGAGTGCCGGCCAGTTTCGAGAACGCTTTTATTCGTTTTCCAGAAAACTGCGCAGACGTTCAGATCGGCTCGGGTGACGCAGCTTACGCAGCGCTTTCGCCTCGATCTGACGTATTCGCTCACGCGTGACGTCGAACTGCTTACCGACTTCTTCCAGGGTGTGATCGGTATTCATTTCGATGCCGAAACGCATACGCAATACTTTCGCTTCACGCGGGGTGAGCGAGTCCAGCACTTCATGCGTTGCATCGCGCAAGCTGGCATACAGTGCCGCATCGCTTGGCCCCAAGGTCGCTAAATCTTCGATGAAATCACCCAGGTGCGAGTCTTCGTCATCACCAATCGGCGTTTCCATCGAGATCGGTTCTTTGGAAATTTTGAGGATTTTGCGAATTTTATCTTCGGGCATTTCCATTTTTTTCGCCAGCAGCGCGGGATCGGGTTCTTGCCCGGTCTCTTGCAGAATCTGGCGCGAAATGCGGTTCATTTTATTGATGGTTTCGATCATGTGCACCGGGATGCGGATGGTGCGCGCTTGATCGGCAATTGAACGGGTAATTGCCTGGCGAATCCACCAAGTGGCATAGGTCGAAAATTTATAACCGCGACGGTATTCGAATTTATCCACCGCCTTCATCAAGCCGATATTGCCTTCTTGAATCAGGTCCAGGAATTGCAAGCCACGGTTGGTGTATTTTTTGGCGATGGAAATCACGAGGCGCAGGTTGGCCTCGATCATTTCACGCTTGGCGCGGCGGGCTTTTGCTTCGCCGGTGGACATTTGACGCGAGATTTCTTTCAAATCCTTGATCGGAATGCCGACGCGGTTTTGCAGCGCGGTCAGTTTGTTTTGAAAATCGACAATGTCGTGCTGATGACGCGCGAGCATTTCAACATAGGGTTTGCGCGCGCGCATTTCACCCGGGAGCCATTGCAGATCAACCTCATGCGTGGGGAACGATTTGATGAAGTGGGGACGCGGCATGCCGCATTTTTTAACGCATACATCCATGATGCCGCGCTCATAACTACGCACTTCTTCTACCAAGCCACGTACGCTGTTGCATAGACTTTCGGTCTGCTTGGCGGTAAAACGTATGGTCATCAACTCGGTGGAAATCTGGCCTTGCAGTTTTTTGTAGGCGCGGTCTTCGGTGCCTTTTTTCTCCAGCGCCTTCACCATTTTAATGAATAGCGCTTGGATGACTTTAAAGCGCTCCATGGCATCCACTTTGAGCTGAAGCAGGCTAGCGGTTTGCGCGGCAGCAGCAGCCCCTTCTTCTTCTTCCTCCGTCATTTCTTCTTCGAGCGGGGCCGTTTCTTCTTCCGGCATTTCAGCGGCGACTTCTTCTTCGGCGTTCGGGTTGACCAAGCCATCGATCAGTTCGTCGATACGCATTTCGTCACGGTTTACTTTGTCCGCGAGTTGCAGCATGTCCGCGATCGTGGTCGGGCAGGCTGAGATGGCGATAATCATGTGCTTCAAGCCATCTTCGATGCGTTTGGCGATTTCGATTTCGCCTTCGCGCGTCAGCAACTCGACTGTGCCCATTTCGCGCATATACATGCGCACCGGGTCGGTAGTGCGGCCAAATTCAGAGTCAACGGTGGTTAAGGCCCGCTCGGCTTCTTCCACCACGTCTTCGTCGGCCACGGGGGGCGACGCTTCGGTCATGAGCAGGGACTCGGCATCCGGTGCCTCGTCGTACACCTGAATGCCCATTTCGTTAATCATGCTGGTGATGCCTTCGATCTGCTCGGCATCCTGCATATCGTCCGGCAAGTGATCGTTGATCTCGGCGTACGTAAGGTAGCCGCGCTCTTTGCCGAGCATGATGAGGGTTTTTAAGCGCATGCGGCGCGCTTCAATTTCGTTTTGCTTTAAGTCCATTTTTTCGTTTTCGGCTGCCATGTGACCGTCCAGGATGTGTGCAAAATTTCGCGTAAAAAGCCGGTAATTATACCAAAAGACCGGCATTCCTCCAAACCCGACTGCGCGCCCCCCTTAAACCCGCTAAGAAACCCGCCCAGCGGCCAGTTCGCGGGTTAAGGCCTGTTTTTGTTCGGGGCTCAAAGTCTGGGTTCTGGCCAGTGCGAGCAGGCTGTCGATGCGCTTTTGCCGGGCCTGGGCACGGAGCTGTTCGAGCGCTCCATTGAACTCCTGCGCCACGTCAAAGGCTTCATCCCATGCCAGGGCTTCACCTGCTACCTCGGCCAGCAGCGCTTCTTCTGGCGCGCCGCGCAGCGCTTCTAAAATCGCGGCATGCGTGCCGATCTGCGTTTGCCTGTGGATTATTTCCAATACGCTACGCAGTGCATGCGCTTCGGCATTATCTTCATCCAGCGCTTCCATCGCCGCTACGCGCGCGAGGTCCGGTCGCAACAACACCATGCGCAACAATTGCCGCGCGAGTGAGGGCGCACGACGGGCTTTTATTTTTAGCGCTTGCTTTGGCGCGACAACCCCCGCTTGCGGGAGTAGGCTTTTCAATTCGGCAGCAGATAAACCCGTCAGTTCCGCTAATCGTTTGCGTAACATCATTTGCAGTGCGGGTGCGGCTATTTTTTCGATCAGGGGCTTGGCGCTCTGCACCAGCTTGGCCCGCCCTTCATCTGTGGTCAGATTCAATTCGCGGGTAATTTCCTTAAACAGGAGTTGGCTCAAGGTAAGCGCTTTGGCATAATTCGCCTCGAAGCCCGCTTTGCCGACTTGGCGCACATAGGTGTCGGGGTCTTCGCCTTCGGGCAGGAACAAAAATGAAAGGCGTGTGCTATCAGTCAACACGCCAAGACTGTTTTCCAACGCGCGCCATGCGGCGCGACGTCCGGCTTTGTCCCCGTCAAAACAAAAAATGATTTCGTCTGCCGCGCGTAAAAGTTTTTGCACATGCACCGGTGTAGTCGCCGTGCCC
>JAYVBU010000232.1:0-2763 GCA_043750335.1 Betaproteobacteria bacterium
TGCCAAATTACGTCAAGCAATACATCACTTGCAAGACGATATCGGGCAGCGATTGGATCAACACCACGATTACCCTGGCGCAGCAGAGGCAGTACGCAAGCTGCGTTTTCTGGAAAAACTGCGCGAAGAAATCAACGACGCGTTAGAGGCGCTGGAGGCCTGATGGCACTACTACAAATCGCCGAGCCGGGCATGAGCACCGCGCCGCATCAACACCGTTTGGCCGTAGGCATCGACTTGGGCACGACCAACTCGCTGGTCGCCACCGTGCAGAGCGGCATGAGCGTCGTATTGAGTGATGATGAAGGCCGCCCCTTGCTGCCCTCCATCGTGCGCTACAGTGAATCGGGTGAAACCGAAGTTGGCTATGTTGCCCTGGCACAGCAATGCACCGACCCACATAACACCATCATCTCAGTCAAGCGCTTCATGGGCCGCGGTTTGAAAGACATTCCGCATACGCATGAAATGCCCTACAAATTCGTCGATGCGCCCGGCATGGTGCAACTCAAAACCTGCGCCGGCATCAAGAGCCCGGTAGAAATCTCTGCCGATATTCTCAAAGCACTGCGCGCCCGCGCCGAAAAGGCGCTGGGGGGTGAGTTAGTCGGCGCTGTCATTACCGTGCCCGCCTATTTCGACGATGCCCAACGCCAAGCAACCAAGGATGCAGCGCGCCTAGCCGGCCTCAATGTCTTGCGCTTGTTGAATGAACCAACCGCTGCTGCCGTGGCCTATGGTTTAGATAATGCCTCCGAAGGCGTGTACGCAGTTTATGATTTGGGTGGCGGAACATTTGATATTTCTGTCCTACGCCTGCAAAAAGGCGTCTTCGAAGTGCTCTCCACCAGCGGTGATTCGGCGCTCGGCGGCGACGACTTTGATCGCCGGGTATTTTGCTGGGCACTCGAAGCCTCCACGCTCTCCCCGCTCAACGCCCAGGACACACGGCTTTTGATGGCCAAGGCGCGCGAAGTCAAGGAAGAGCTGACCTATCACGGGGAAACGCGTTTTACCGCTGTGCTCTCCACCGGCGAGATGGTGGATTTGCCGATTAACAGCCATCAATTAGCAGAGATCACCGAAGGCTTAGTGAAAAAAACGCTGACCCCCACGCGCAAAGCGTTGCGCGATGCGAATTTGACGCCAGAAGACATCAAAGGGGTGGTCATGGTTGGCGGCGCGACGCGCATGCCGCACATTCAGCGCGCCGTGGCCGAATTCTTCAATCAAACCCCGCTCACCAATTTGGATCCGGATAAAGTCGTCGCGCTCGGCGCGGCGATCCAGGCAGATATTTTGGCCGGCAACAAGCGCGGAGAAGAAATGTTGTTGCTCGACGTCATCCCCCTTTCCCTCGGCATCGAAACTATGGGTGGCCTGGTAGAAAAAGTCATCCCGCGCAATGCCACTATCCCCACTGCGCGCGGCCAGGATTTCACCACTTACAAAGACGGCCAGACCGCAATGAGTTTTCATGTGGTGCAAGGCGAGCGCGAACTGGTATCCGACTGTCGCTCACTGGCGCGCTTTGAATTGCGCGGCATCCCGCCCATGGTGGCGGGCGCGGCGCGTATCCGCCTCACCTTTCAAGTAGATGCCGACGGCTTGCTCTCGGTGTCCGCGCGCGAGCAAATCAGCGGCGTGGAAGCCGCCATCACCGTCAAGCCCTCATACGGTTTATCGGATGACGAAATCACCAACATGCTACTCGCCTCGCGCGATCACGCCAACGACGACAAGCTGGCGCGCGCCCTCAAGGAACAGCAAGTCGAAGCCAACGCAATCCTGGAAGCTGTCGCCAACGCGATCAAGGTTGATAGTGCCCTGCTCGACGCGGCGGAGCGCGCAGCGATCGAAGCCAGCATGGCCACGCTCTCTAGCTTATTGAATGGGACAGATCATCGCGCGATCAAAACAGGCATTGAACATCTCAACCATGCCAGCGAAACGTTTGCGGCAAAACGCATGGACAGCTCCATCCGCACAGCGCTGACCGGCCAAAAATTAGCCGATATCGGCACGTAAAAACCGCGCGTATCGCGGATAATAGCCAACCCTCACCTCAAGACCGCACACCATGCCCCAACTCATTGTCCTCCCCCATATTGAACTATGCCCCGAAGGCGCCGCCATCGACGCGACCCCCGGCAAATCCATTTGCGACACGCTGTTGGAAAACGGCATCGAGATCGAACACGCCTGCGAAAAATCCTGCGCCTGCACCACCTGCCACGTCGTCGTGCGCGAAGGTCTCGAGTCGCTGACGCCCGCAGAAGAACTCGAAGAAGATATGCTGGATAAAGCCTGGGGCCTGGAACCCAATTCGCGCCTCGCTTGCCAGGCGTTGGTGATGAGCCAGGACTTGGTGATCGAAATCCCGAAATACAGCATCAACATGGTCAAAGAAGGCCACTAACCCAGGCCGCAGACAGCAACAGGAGACAACACATGAAATGGACCGATGTACGAGAAATTGCGATTGAATTATCAGAGGCGCACCCCGATGCAGACCCGCAATACGTGCGCTTCACCGACTTGCATCGCTGGGTAACCGAGCTGGAAGATTTTAACGATGACCCCGATCACTCCAACGAAAAAATTCTCGAAGCCATCCAAATGACCTGGATCGACGAAACCACCTAGCACTATCGAGATACCTCACTCCCGAATCGGCTGACACAGATTAAATTCTGCTCAGCCGATTTTCATTTCAGCCCGTGATAACGTGCTGTTTTTAAGGAAAATGGCGGGCCGCCCTGG
>JAYVBU010000233.1:0-2749 GCA_043750335.1 Betaproteobacteria bacterium
CGATCTATCATATTGCTGTCTGTTTATACACTCGAAACTTTCTCTTTACGGTGACACTTTTTCAAAATTGATTAGGAGCCCAAAATCCATACTCGTTGCGGCCAGATAGTTTACCAACTGCGCCTCGTGCTCGCGCGATATAGCATCACTTGCTTTCAATTCGCATATCACCTGATCCTCAACCAGCAAGTCCGCGAAATATTTTCCGACTCGCTCATCGCGAAAATAAACTGGCAAGGGCACCTGCTGTTTGGCGCTCAATCCACTCGCTGACAGCTCAAGCGCCATTGCATTCTCATACACTTTTTCAAGAAACCCAGCGCCCAAAGCCCCATGCACAGAATAAGCACAACCAATTATTTTTTCCGTTAAAGATTTCTTATCCATGTGCGCATCCTGTCAATCCTGAAAAATCCTGTTAATCCTGTCTATTGCCTTTAGCTGCAAAATACTCCGGGAACGCAATCCACGCCTTACGATGCATCGCATCCTCACTCGCGGCTGCCGTATGCCAGCGCTGATTGAGCCACTGCCTGCGCGACACAGCCCGTGTAAGACTCATTTCGAATTGATCTCTCATTTCAACTTCATATTCAGTTAGTGCATCAACCTCATTGGCCTGCAAAAATTTTGCTGCTGCTTGCCCCGCGCATTCACCCGACACAATCGCCGCCGCAATCCCCGCGCCGCTAATCGGATGCGTCAGCCCTGCTGCATCGCCTACGAACAAAATATTTTCCATCACTAGACGCGCTCTTAACCCACCCACTGGAATCAAGCCGCCGGTGAGCGACAAAATAGCCGCTCCCACCACGCCTTGATCGACCAGTCGTGCGTGTAGCGCATCGAGCGCTTGCTTCAAATCTTCAGTGTAATTTTTATCCGCCCCCACACCCAGATTCGCGCAAGCGCCCTTAGGAAACAGCCAAGCATAACCTCCTGGATAGTCGTTGGAGAGCCAGATATCTGTGTCGGCATAAGGGTGCAGCAGTGGCACAGTGTATTGGCGCGTGAATACCGTTTCCAGCGGCGCAAGACCTATCTGCGTTGCGACGGTGGAATAGGGCCCGTCTGCGGCGATAAGCAAGCGGTAAGCCACTTCACGCTCGCCCGCCGAGGTTTGGATAAACGCAACCGATTGTTGCGCGTCGAGCCGCAGCAATCGACTCGCTAAATATAGCGTCACGCCCAGTGCTTCCGCCTCACGCGCCAGCGCTTGATCGAACGCTGCACGGTCGATCATCAAACCAGGAAAATCCGCCGTTTTGCTCGCGCCCGAAGGCAGATAATTTTTCATGCCTTTGATGCGCTGCACTAAGACACCTTCGGCTTTTGCATATTTACCCAGAGGCAGCGGAATAAATTCGGCGCATTGTACTGGCACACCTACTTGCTGCTTACGATCTACCGCCAACACCGACAAGCCTTCGCGCGCTGCTGCCGCTGCCGCCGCCCCTCCTGCTGGGCCCAGGCCAATCACCAGCACATCAACGTGCGTCTGCTTATTCACGGCGCGCTGGCCAATGGTTCAAATTGATCGAGCGCCGCCTGCATCACCGCTGTGAAGTCTGTCGGCTGTAAACCCAACAAATCAACGTCACGCTCATTGAAGAATGCATGTACGCGCTGCTTGCAATCGGTCGCAGGCATATCGCACAGGGCGGCCTCTAAATCCGCGATAGTCCGCTTGGGGCTGACAAAAAAATCGCCGGAGAACCAGACTTGTTTGATGCGTTGGCGCACACAATCGTAAGCCACGCTCGCGCGCAACAGGCCACCAGAAAATTTTTGTACCGCTTCGACTATCGGCGCATCGGATTGGGGATGTTGTAACAGATGCACCCAACTCTCGGTGTCAATTTCCGCCAAGGCGCAGTCGAAACGCGCTTGCTCTGCCGGTGAGATAATGCCCGCTTCAAAAGCCACGCCGAATGCATCGGCGAAGGCACGGGTCATCGCTGCTTGTACGGCTTGCATCGCAGGTGCTTGGCCGAGCAACTCGGCCAAATTCGCCACACGCTCACGCGCCGAGGTGATGGCTTTGCCCGATAATTTTTCTGCCGAAATACGCAACACGCGCAACATTTTTTCTACGTCGAATTGAATCAATAGCGTGCCCTGGAACATCAACGCATCGCCATCGAACGCACCGCCAGTGCCAGCAATTTTGCGGCCATCGACTTCGATGTCGTTGCGGGGGCGAAATTGGGCATCAACACCCAAGGTCTGTATGCCACATGCCGCCGCTTCGCAAATCCGGCGCGTAATCGCTTGCATATCCGCCGTGCAAAAATCGCGCTTATGCAAATACAATTCCCAGCCCAATTGCGTTTCGTCAAAATAGATCGCGCCACCGCCAGTGATGCGGCGTTGAATCTCCACGCCCTGCGCGCGACAGTAATCCAGGTTCAGCTCTTGCTCAGCACTCTGATGAAAGCCTAATAAGGCAGCGGGCTTGAAGCGCAGAAAACGCAGCGTATTCGGAATCTCATCTGCTTGTCGCGCTTCGAGCAGGGCACGATTCAATGCGATGTTTTCCGCCGCGCGGCGCAAACCAGTGTCGATGACGCGCCAAGCGGGTTTCATTGCACTAGGGCCTCAGCGCGAACAATTTTAATAACTGATTGCCTACGCTTCGCGCGCTCAAATTCAATCACTTTTTGCACATCGGTTTGAAAGTCGCTATCCATTGCCATCACCTCATCCCCTACGGCGATGGAACAACAAGCAGGTGTCACACGCACGTCTC
>JAYVBU010000234.1:0-6101 GCA_043750335.1 Betaproteobacteria bacterium
CCAGCAAAAGATATCGTCACATTGAATGCGGGCGCGGCGATTTACGTGGGGCAAGTAGCCGTCTCATTAGACGAGGGGGTGCGCCGGGCAAGAGAAGTCATAGAAAATGGATTAGCGCGGAAGAAACTCGATCAGCTGATCGCTTTTACGCAGGGGGTTTCAATGAGTCAGGTAGAGCGACATGTCGCGAGCGCGCTATGAAACCACTTACTATCGCGGTAAAAGCGCGCAGGTTAAAGTTGTTTGCTACGGTATTTTTTGGGATATTTGTATCTTTTGCGATCCAAGGATGCGCCGTGCTGGAACCGCCGCTGGCATCTGATTCGTTAACGCCCAGTGCCCCTGGATATACGACGCAAACGTTTGACTGGTTCGACAAAACGCGCGAGCGCGAGATACCGGTGCGGCTATATTTACCCACTGTGCAGCCTGAAGGCGCACATTCGATACCGCTTGTAGTGTTCTCGCACGGGATCGGCGGCTCGCGCGAAGGGTACCAATATCTAGGCCATTTTTTTGCCGCGAATGGCTACGCCAGTCTGCACCTTCAACATAGTGGAAGCGACCGGCAGCTCTGGTTTGGTAACCCGCTAAATTTACTTGATCGACTGAAAAACGCGGCGAATAAATCTGAAGCGATAGCGCGGGTTTATGATCTACGCTTTGCACTTGATATGTTACTGACCAGCGACTTGGGCGAGATGATTGATCGTCGTCGCATCATTGCCGCAGGCCATTCCTACGGTGCCAATACCACGATGCTGGCCGTCGGGGCGGCAATTGAGCTCGATGGCCAGCCGCTGCAAATAAGGGACGACCGTATCAAAGCGGCTATCTTGCTCTCTGCGCCGCCCTTCTACGGCTTAGGCGACCCGCATCGCATTCTGAGCGGTATCGACATCCCTACGTTGCATATTACCGCCACCGAAGATCAGATACGGATACCGGGCTATTGCTCGGGGGTGGCAGATCGTATTCAGATATATGAAGCTATGGGCCTTGATCGGCAGTCGCCAAAAGCGCTGGTGGTATTCAAGGGTGGCTCGCACAGCATATTCACGGATCGCATGGGCTCAGGCGGGTATGAACTGAACCCTAAAGTGAAAGTGGCGACACGGGAGTTGGCGTTAACCTTCATGAATAACCTACTCGGTAATGGCAATGGTGCAGTAGATCAGTGGCAGGAAAAAAACGCTGAAATACTCGATTACTTTGAACCTTGGCGTACGCCTTAGGATGCCGTACAGCGTTGCCGCAGAGTTGAATCGAAGCGTCGAAGGACGAGCGTTTTTTACGCCCGTATAGCCAAGGTCTGTTTAAGAAAATGTGCGGTATAACCCGCTGTGCTTTGAATGATCTGCTCCGGTGTGCCTTGATTGATGATCTGCCCACCGCCCTCGCCGCCCTCTGGGCCTAAGTCGATAATCCAATCTGCGGTTTTAATTACATCTAAATTGTGTTCGATCACCACCACGGTGTTGCCATGATCGCGCAAGCGGTGGATGACGGTCAGCAAAAGTTGGATGTCTTGGAAATGCAAACCGGTGGTAGGCTCATCGAGAATGTAGAGCGTACGTCCGGTGTCGCGCTTCGAGAGTTCAAGCGCTAATTTCACGCGTTGCGCTTCGCCACCGGAGAGCGTGGTGGCAGATTGGCCTAGGGTGATGTAGCCCAAGCCGACGTCGAGTAAGGTGCTGAGCTTTTTGGAGACGGTCGGCACCGCTTTGAAAAATTCGTAAGCTTGTTCCACGGTCATGCCTAGCACTTCGTTGATGGTCATGCCTTTGTAGCGAATCTCCAGCGTCTCGCGGTTGTAGCGCTTGCTGTGACACACGTCGCACGGCACGTAAACGTCGGGTAGAAAATGCATCTCTACGCGCAACATGCCGTCGCCCTGGCAGGCTTCGCAGCGCCCGCCTTTAACGTTGAAAGAAAACCGTCCCGGGCCATAGCCGCGCTCGCGCGCTTCCGGTACACCCGCATACAATTCGCGAATCGGCGTGAACATGCCGGTGTAAGTGGCCGGGTTAGAGCGCGGGGTGCGGCCAATCGGGCTTTGATCGACATCAATTACCTTGTCAAAAAATTCCAGGCCTACAATTTCGTCATGCGCCGCTGGCTCAGTGGAAGAGCCATATAAATGCTGCGCGATGGCGGGGTACAAGGTGTCGTTGATGAGCGTGGATTTGCCTGACCCGGATACGCCGGTAACGCAGACCAACAAACCGACCGGCAGCTTGAGTGTGACGCTTTTTAAATTGTTGCCGGTAGCACCCGTGAGCGATAGCCAGCGCTCGGGGTCAGGCTGCACGCGCTTGGTGGGTATCTCAATGCGCTTGGTGCCGGAGAGATATTCGCCGGTGAGCGAAGCGGGGTTTCGTTTGATTTCGTCGGGCGTGCCTTCGGCCATGATGCGGCCACCATGTACGCCCGCGCCAGGGCCGATGTCGATCACATGATCGGCGATGCTGATGGCTTCTTCGTCATGCTCAACCACGATCACGCTATTCCCTAAATCACGTAGATGTTTGAGCGTTTCCAGCAGGCGGCTGTTATCGCGCTGATGCAAGCCGATAGAGGGTTCATCCAACACATACATCACGCCGGTGAGGCCGGAGCCGATCTGGCTGGCTAAGCGAATACGCTGCGCTTCGCCGCCGGAGAGAGTCTCCGCCGAGCGGTCGAGCGATAAATATTCCAGACCAACGTTGGTGAGAAAGCGCAGGCGGGCAGCGATTTCTTTCACAATTTTTTCCGCAATGGCTTGCTTCGAGCCGGTCAGATGTAGCGCTTCGAAAAAGGGCAAGGCGATCTTCAAGGGCATGCGGCTGATTTCATAAATTGATTTGTCGCCGACTTTCACATGACGTGCTTCGATGCGCAGGCGCGTGCCTTCGCATTCTGGGCAGGACTTGCTATTGAGGTATTTCGCCAGCTCTTCGCGCACGGCTGCAGAATCGGTTTCGCGGTAACGCCGCTCAAAATTATGGGCGATGCCCTCGAATGCATGCTTCTTCGTTTGCATGCCGCCGCGCTCACCCAGGTATTGAAAGTTGAGTTCGTCTTTGCCGCTGCCAAAGAGCAGGATGTCCTGAATGTTTTGCGGCAACGCTTCAAACGGCAGATCAAGATCGAAACCGTAATGCATGGCGAGGCTTTGCAGCATGATGAAATAAAACTGGTTGCGTCGATCCCAGCCTTTTATCGCGCCCGCGCCGAGCGATAAATGTGGAAACGCGACGACGCGCTTCGGGTCAAAAAAGCTAATCGTGCCCAGGCCATCGCACTTGGGGCAAGCGCCCATCGGGTTGTTGAAAGAAAATAAACGTGGCTCCAGCTCCGAGAGCGAATAGTTGCACACGGGGCAGGCAAAGCGCGCGGAAAACAAGTGCTCTTTTTCTGAATCCATCTCCACTGCCAGGGCGCGACCATCGGCATGGCGCAATGCGGTCTCGAACGATTCCGCCAGGCGTTGTTTTACATCGGCGCGCACCTTGATCCGATCAACCACGACCTCGATGGTGTGCTTTTTGTTCTTGTCGAGTTTGGGCAATTTGTCCATCTCGTAGGTCTTGCCGTCGATGCGTACGCGCACAAAGCCCTGGGCGCGTAGCTCGTCAAATAGCTCATGCTGTTCGCCTTTGCGACCACTCACGATGGGCGCGAGGATCATCAGCTTGGTGTCGTCGCCCAAGGCCAGTACATGATCGACCATTTGCGACACGGTCTGCGCCGAAAGGCCGATGCCATGTTCCGGGCAGTACGGGTCGCCCACGCGGGCGAACATCAAGCGCAGATAGTCGTGAATTTCCGTCACCGTGCCTACGGTAGAACGCGGGTTGTGCGAGGTAGCTTTTTGTTCGATGGAAATGGCAGGGGAGAGCCCCTCGATCAAATCCACGTCAGGCTTTTCCATCATTTGCAGGAATTGCCGCGCATACGCCGATAGCGACTCGACATAACGGCGCTGACCCTCGGCATACAAGGTATCAAATGCGAGTGAGGACTTACCTGATCCGGACAAGCCCGTAATCACTACCAATTGATTGCGGGGGATATCGAGGCTGATATTTTTGAGGTTGTGCGTGCGCGCACCGCGCACTCGAATAAATTCCATATCGTCTTTAAGCTATTGAGTTTTAAATTGATTTGCGAATCACGTGAATCGCGAAGCCGCGCTGCGAATACAGCGGGGAACCTGCTAATATACGCAAATTCTGCCGCATTCCCAATCTGTTTATCCATGAAAAACATTGAGCGTATGTCGCCATTCGAACTGAAGGCGAGCATTAGCCTAGCCAGCATATATGGCTTGCGTATGTTGGGCATGTTCCTGATCCTGCCTGTATTCGCGATTTATGCCGAACAAACCCTCGGCGCTACGCACTTTCAGGCGGGGCTGGCCTTAGGTGTCTATGGGCTGACCCAAGCGCTGTTTCAATTGCCGTTTGGCATGGCGTCTGATCGCTATGGGCGCAAACGCATGATCTATCTGGGCCTCATCATGTTGGTGCTGGGTAGTTTTGTGGCGGCGACTGCACACGACATCACGGCCATCATCATCGGGCGGGCGCTGCAAGGCGCAGGGGCGATTTCGGCGGTAGTGATGGCGCTGCTTGCCGATTTAACGCGCGAAGAACATCGCACCAAGGCGATGGCCTTGATCGGTACCACTATCGGCATGACTTTCGCGATTTCTTTGGTGATCTCCTCGCCGCTCAATCACTTGATCGGTGTGCCAGGCTTATTTGCCTTGACCGGCGTATTAGCGCTCGTGGCGATTGCCTGGGTGCGTTTCGTGATTCCCGATCCGCGCGCTAGCCATTTTCACAGCGATACCGAGGCCAGCCCCGCCAAGCTAAAAGATGTGTTACGTAATATTGAATTACTGCGCCTGAATTTTGGCATCTTTGCGCTGCATGCCGCGCAAATGGCTTTGTTTATTGTCGTGCCTTTTGCCTTGTTAAAAGCGGGCATCGCGCAAAGCGAGCATTGGACGGTCTATCTGCCAGTGATGGCGGGCTCATTGGTGTTAATGGTCCCCGCCATTATTTATGGCGAGAAAAAAGCCAAACTCAAAGAGGTTTTCATCGCCTCCGTAGCCCTGATGTTCATCGCGCAAATGCTCTTGGCGCAATTCATCGGGCAGCTCGTCGGCATTGTCGTAGCGCTGGTTTTTTACTTCATCGCCTTTAATGTGTTGGAGGCGAGCCTGCCCTCTCTCATCTCCAAGATCGCCCCGGCATCCAGCAAGGGCACCGCGATGGGCGTGTATAATACGAGCCAGTCGCTCGGCGCTTTCGTGGGTGCCTCAGTCGGCGGATATCTGTCGCAACATCACGGCGCATCGTCGGTATTCATCTTCTGTAGCGTGTTCATCGGGGTGTGGCTGATCTTCGCCTACGGCATGGAACGCCCGCCTGCAGTACGCACCAAATTGTTTCATGTGCGCGTACTAGAAACCGGGCGCGCCACCGAACTATCGAAACAACTCGCCAAGCTCAGCGGCGTAACCGAAGCACTGGTCGTAGGCAATGAAGGCATCGCAATTCTGAAAGTGGATATGCGCAGCTGGGACGAAGCGGGCGTAACCAAACTTATCGAGGGGGAGCAAGACAATGGCGTCAGTCAATAAAGTAATTCTGGTGGGCCGCTTGGGCAAAGACCCGGAAGTCCGTTACATGCCCAATGGCGATGCCGTGGCGAACATCACTTTAGCCACCGGCGAAACCTGGAAAGATAAAAATGGCGAAAAGCAGGAAAAAACCGAGTGGCATCGCGTTACCTTCTATCGCAAGCTGGCCGAAATCGTGGGCGAGTATCTAAAAAAAGGCGGCATGATCTACGTCGAAGGCCGCTTGGAAACACGCAAGTGGACCGATAAAGCCGGTGTGGAAAAATACACCACCGAAGTCATCGCAAATGAAATGGTGATGCTCGGCGGCAAGAGCAGCGGCAGCAACAGCTACGAAGTGCAAGACAGCGACGCGCCACGTAGCCGACCCGCTCCCAGCGCCGGCCAGGACAAACCGGCAGCGAAAAAAGGCGGGGATTTTTCAGATTTTGAGGACGATATTCCGTTCTGATCGCAAGCGTGTGTG
>JAYVBU010000235.1:0-2742 GCA_043750335.1 Betaproteobacteria bacterium
GGGACCAGCCACAACATGAATACCAATGAAGTGATCGCCAACCTCGCGAATGCCGCTTTGGGCGAGGAAAAAGGCAATTACGCGCCGATCCATCCCAACGATCACGTCAATATGGGGCAATCGACCAACGACACGATCCCCACCGCGATCCGCCTAGCGTGCTTGGCGAAAACGCCGCGCCTGATCGACGCGATCTACGCCATGGCGGCAGAATTCCAACGCATTGCCGAACGCGAGCGCGAAACAGTAAAGAGTGGCCGCACCCATCTTCAAGATGCCGTGCCCACCACGATTGGGCGTGAATTTAGCGCCTATGCTTGGACCTTGCGCCGTGTCGCGCAGCAATTCTCTAATACGCATCCGCGCCTGGGAGAAATCGGCTTGGGCGGGTCAGCGGCGGGAACCGGTCTCAATACCGCGCCAAACTACCCAGAGCGCGTCGCACAGGAGTTATCAGAGCTGACCGGGGAACAGATCGTCGCCTCGCAACTCGTCGCGCAGATGCAATCCATGCTCGATTTACAAACCTTGTCCGGCGTGATTCGCGGCTTGGCGTTAGAGTTAACGCGCATCTCGAACGATCTACGCCTGCTCGCCTCGGGACCACGCACCGGTTTAGGCGAGATCACGCTGCCGCCGGTGCAACCCGGCTCCAGTATCATGCCGGGGAAAGTGAATCCCGTGATGTTCGAGATGCTCAATCAAGTGTGCTATCAGGTATTGGGGCAAGATGCAGCGATTGCCTACATGACCCAAGCAGGACAACTCGAATTGAACGTAATGATGCCGGCGCTAGGGTCAGCCCTGTTCGACTCGATGGACTGGCTCACCAATGCAATGCATGCGGCAACCCAAAAGAATTTGAAGGGCCTGATCGTCAATCGCGAACGCTGCCATACCTTCATCCACGCCAGCGTGGGATTGGCCACACTCTTAAATCCACAGATTGGTTACATGAAAGCGGCGGAGATCGCCAAGGAGTCTGAGAAATCAGGCAAGCCAGTACGTGATATCGTCGCCGCGCACGGCATTATGAGTTTAGAGGCATTTGATGCGTTGGTATTGAAAGCCGCGCGCGAAGGTGAAGTCTAAGCGTACTTACAAACCGCTACTTCCCCGGCTAGCACCAGAGGTCGAGACAATCAAATCGCCGCCGCCTGTCACAATGCTTTCACCAATATCCCCATTGCCCTGGTTGATGCTGGCAGGCGAACCGCCGATGGCGGTGACGATGCCCATCCCATATCTGCGCGTACGGCCCACGCGTTGTGGCACAGAGTCCGCTGTATTTTGCGGATCGGCCTCGGTAGCATCGGCAAAGAAGGGGCTGGGGGCTTTTTTGGCGGGGCTTGCAGTGGGCCGAATCAACACATAATTCGCAGCCTGCATGTGATAGCCCACCATCGCTCCGTTTAGCTTGTTTTGTCTGGCAATCGCCTCCCAACTCTGCCCCGCCACGCGTTGCTTGAGTACGCCTGGCAAACGAATCTTGTGTGCGCCATCGGCAAAATTTTGGGTCAAACTGCCGCCGTTTAACACAATCTTGATGTGCTGTTGCGTGGGTCGGCTGATGCCAAACTTGGCCAAGTGCATTTTGGCTAAATCCATCGCGATATAAACATTGCCCAGACTCATGGGCGCGCTGCCAGGCGAAATAGTCCCTGCGGCAGCACCTGAAGCTGCTGCAAATCGTATCGGCTTACCTTCATGCAAACCACTCATGATCGCTTCTGCGAATTGACGCGACCCTGCAAATTCACTGAATTCGCCAGCCAAGCGCTCGATGGACACCTCACGCTCATAACTCGATGCCAATTGCTCCATCGACGCGATATGCGGCGCATAACGCTCATCACTTGCACCTGCAAGCGTAGGCAAGCATACGAGCACCACATACGCATACAAGTACTGTCGCTTAACGGTCCATTTCATGCTGCACTCCTTAGCGATTGCAAGCGTCGTGGCATTGGCTAGGAGCAAGTAAACTCGACAGACAAGCGCGAACTATCAGGCTACCCGCTTAACAAAAAAACCACCCAAGCACCAACAAAAATCCCCACCCATTACCAATATTTTTAGAGGAAGCGCTCAGTCTGAATAATGATTTCGGTTGCCGTGGCGCTGTCGCGGATGAAGCCGCTCGATGCGGTGACGCGCATGCGTGTCGTGTTTGGGCTCAGCGCTTCCAGCTCGATATTGATATCGCGATCAGTCGCATTGGCCTTGATATTTTCGCCATTACCCATTTTGCCCGTGGACGCCACTTTTATTTGCATATGCTGCAATGCTTTTAAGCTCGCACCCTTAACGCGCGGAATCGGCTCGGCGAAGGTGCGGTAAGTGATGCCACTCAAAGAATGCGATACGCCGGTAGAAGCGCCGATGCCCAATGCGGTCATGGCAATCGCCTCACAACCTGCAAGCGCGAAACAAATTGCTAGGATAAGAAAACGTTTCATTTTGGATCCCCAGTAAGGTTATGGCGCCAAACTCCAGCTATTGCCGCAGTCCCCACTGCCAACGGGCGAGAAGTCAACCTGTCCACAGGTCATACGTTAGAAACACTAGCACGGAGCCTACCTTTAAAGCCGTTACACTTTGTTTAGTAAAGAATTTTTAAGATAAATACGTTTGTTTTCATGCACTGCTGCACTTGCTATCCCCGCGCGCCAGCGACACGAAAAGCAAATATTACGCTAATCTGTCGTCATAAACAGAATTACTATCCACCTATCATAAAGC
>JAYVBU010000236.1:0-6092 GCA_043750335.1 Betaproteobacteria bacterium
ACGGTGGTCTTGCCGCAGCCAGATTCACCAACCAGCGCCAAGGTGCGCCCGGCGGAAATAGAGAGTGAGACCCCGTCCACCGCCTTCACCGCGCCGACAACCCGCTGCAATAGCCCCTGACGAATCGGAAAATGCACTTGCAAGTTTCTGACGCACAACAATTCCGCGCCCGATGCCTGATGACCGATGTCCGATGCTTGCGTTTCGATGTTTGGCATTCGGTGCTGGACGCTTGCATCCTGTGCTAATAAATGACACCGCGCGCGCGCCTCGCCCAACTCGACCCACGGCGGCACTATTGCGCGACATTGCTCAAGCGCGCTATCGCAGCGCTCGACAAAACGACAACCACTAAATACCTGATTGAGTTGCGGTACATTACCCTTGATAACAGTCAATTGCGTATCGCGCTTATCCAAGCGGGGCAGCGAGGCAAACAATTTTTGCGAGTAGGGATGGCGCGGCGCAGAGAAAAAATCATCCCGTGGCGCGGTCTCGACCATCTCGCCCGCATACATCACGCCGACGCGATGGGCAATTTCCGACACCACGCCTAAGTCGTGCGTGATGAACAACATTGCCATGCCGGTCTTGTGCTGTAGCTCGCGCAACAATGCCAATACCTGCGCTTGAATCGTGACATCGAGCGCCGTGGTGGGCTCATCGGCAATCAGCAGTTCTGGCTCGCAGGCGAGCGCGATGGCGATCATCACCCGTTGTTTCATGCCGCCAGAGAGGAGGTGTGGATAAGCGTGGCTCACGCGCACCGGATCAGGAATGCCCACCGCATCGAGCAGGTCGAGCATGCGTTTTTGCAATGCGCGACCACGTAAGCCTTTATGCAAGACCAAGGGCTCGTTGATTTGTTGAGCGACACTCAGCACCGGGTTGAGGCTGGCCATCGGCTCTTGAAAGATCATCGCAATGCGCGAACCCCGCACACCGCGCATCGCCACTTCGGGCAGCGCCAGTAAATCCTGTCCGTCGAACACGATGCGGCCACCCGCAATGCGCGCTGTCGGCGCGAGCAGACGCAATATAGAAAGCGCGGTAACCGATTTGCCGCAGCCGGATTCGCCGAGCAGGGCAAAAGTCTCGCCACGCGCAATCTGAAAACTGACTTCATCCACTGCACGTACCGCTTGCTTGCCGGTGTCGAAATGGACTTTGAGATTTTCGATATTGAGCAGGCTATCCACTACCGCACCCTTGGATCAAATGCATCGCGCACCGCATCGGCGAACAGATTCGCCGCCAGTACCAGCACGAACATAAAAGCGAAAGCCGCTGCCAAGAGCCACCAGACGATGGGTTCGCGCGCCAGCTCCAGGCGCGCGCCGTTAATCATATTGCCCCAGCTTTGCATGGTGGGATCAACACCGACGCCGACGTAAGCCAGTACCGCTTCCGCTAGCACCAGTCCGCTGAATTCCAAGGTCACGGTAATCAACACGATGTGCAGCACATTAGGCAGGATGTGACGGCTCATGATGCGCCACTCGCTCACGCCAAAGGCTTGCGCAGCTTGTACGAAATCCATCTCGCGCAATTTCAAGGTTTCTGCGCGCAATAGACGGCACAGGCCGGTCCAACTGGTGACGCCCAGTATCATGCACAGGAAAAGCAGCCGCAGGTCGGCGCGCTCTACCAGGGTCAAATCCGGCAGGCGATCCATATGCACTTGCAACACCAGCACCGCCGCCGCGATGAGCAATACGCCGGGGATGGCGTTCAACGTGGTGTATAGGTATTGAATCACATCATCAATCCAGCCACGAAAATAACCCGCCATGATGCCCAGCAACAAGGCAAACGGCAGCATGACCAAGGTGGTGAGCGTACCGATCACTAGCCCCGTGCGGATACTCTTGAGCGAGAGAAAAAACACATCCTGCCCCACTTTGTCAGTGCCGAAGATGTGATAGACCGGCGCCCACTGGCTGGCGAGAGCGGCTAACCAAATCACGAATCCGAACGTGACCAAAATGGCGCGCCAAGGTAAATCAGTGTCCCCTCGAATCAATTGGCTAAGGCTGCTGCCACGCCGCGCCAATCGTGCCGCCAGCAAGGCTGCACAGGCAACCCATCCGAACAGCGCAAGCGCGGTGGCGCTTAGGCCACGCCATAAAATATCCGTATTGGCGTGTTCTACTGCCGCGCCTAAATGTGCGCCGCCATACTTCAAACGCGGGTAGATGCGCTGGATCGTGCCGCCTTGATCGACCGTTTCTTTAGCGTAGAGCTGGGTCGCAAACGGTGCGGAGTAAGTTTTTTCTTTATGATCGCGCAGGTCTTGCAAGGTGTAGTCGAGCAGGCTCACTACTTGTGGCGCAAATTGTCGCGCCATCTCCGGCTTTTGCACGGCAAGTGGCAGGCGAAAATGAATCGAGTCCATCACGCCGATCAACACAAAAGCCGCCAGCACGACCGCCGCCGACATTGCCCCGGGTCGCCGCGCCAATTTTCGCCAGGGTGCTGCCAAGTGCTCTTTACTGGCGGCGCGCCAAGCATAGAGAGCGATCACCGCCAGCAGCAAAAAAATCAGGCGGTCGGTCCAGAGGAAGACAGGGTCGATTGGTATCATGACAGCCTGATCCTTGGATCGACCAGGGTGTACGAAATGTCCGTGAGCAAAAGCCCAACGATATAAAGCACCGAACCGAGAAACACCATCGCATGCACAATGGCGAAATCCTGCTGACGTATCGCATCAATGGTGTAACTGCCCAAGCCGGGAATACCGAAGAAGGATTCAGAAATCAGGCTGCCCATGAACAGCGTCGGGATCACCACCACTGCACCGGTGAGAATCGGGATCATGCCGTTTTTCAGCACATGACGGAACAGCACGATTGATTCCGCCAACCCCTTGGCGCGCGCGGTACGTACATAATCTTTGTTCATTTCTTCCAGGAAGATGGTGCGATACCAGCGCGTACCCGCACCGATACCGCCGATGATCCCGATGATGACCGGCAACACCAAAAATTTAAAACTATCGAGCCCACCTTGATAACCGGAAATCGGCACCAGGTGAAATAATTTGCTGATGAGAAACTGTCCGCCAATGATATAAAACATGCCGGAGATCGACATCATCGCCACGCACAGCACCACACCTGCCACATCAACATAGGTCGCGCGGAAAAAAGCCAGAATCAACGCCAGCGTGATCTCTACTAACAAGCCGACGATAAACACCGGAATCGCCAGCGCGAGACTGGGCCCCATGCGCGATTTAATCTCCTGGCCGATATTCCGGCCATCATCGGATACGCCAAACTGGAATACGAACATCGGTGCAGAGCGTTGTGCGAATATCGTCTCGCTGAATTTCGCACTGCCCTGAGCCTGGGCGTTATAGAACAGCGGTTTATCATAGCCATGTTCCTGCTTCCATTTGCTGATCGCATCGGACGTGACGTGCTTCATGCCGAGTTGCAGACGTGCCATATCGTCTGGCGTATTGACGGCAAAAAACAACCCAAAAATAAGCACATTCACACCGATTAAAATCGGAATGGCGTAGAGGATGCGGCGCAAGATGTAGGCGAGCATGTTTAGTCTTCCCTGCCACGCGGCGCGCTGTGCAGCTTACGCCGATAGCTCACCCATGCCGGGACCAACAATAGCGCCAACACCAAAACCAGTATGCCGATTGGCCACAAGCGCGGCTTATTCCAAGCCATACGTTGCTGCTCGCGTAGGGCTGGATCGACACGCAGATATTTCAAACCATTATTCGCCATCAAATTGGGTTTCGCATTGCTAAGCCAAGCGTGATACAGGCCGTATGATTTCGGGTAGTAACCCCATACCCAAGGTGCATCGTGCCGGGCGATGCCCACCATCTCGTCAATGATTTTTTGCCGTGCCGCGCCGTTGTCCATGTTTTTCATTTGTTCGAACAGACGATTGAATGCCGGGTTGTCGTAGTTGGCGGCATTCTCGCCATTCGCGCCGACTTTTTTATTCGGGCCGTAGAGCAAAAATAAAAAATTCTCCGGATCGGGATAGTCCGCATTCCAACCCCACTCGAAAATCTGCGCCGTTCCTTTGAGCATTTTTTCCTGAAAGCGATTGTAGTCGGTGGCTCGAATCACCAGATCAAGGTCGAGCTTCTTGAATTGTTTTACCAGCCAGTCGAGGCGCGACTTTTGATCTGGGCCAACGGCGGCGGTGTCGAAATTTAGCACCAGTGCTTGTCCGGTTCTAGCGTCGCGGCCATTGGGGTAACCCGCTTCGGCCAGCAGACGTTTAGCCGTTTCAATCGACTTGCGCTGGGGAGTGCCCTGTGCCCAATCGTACACGGCGGGATTGATGCCGCGCTCGCCCTCGTAGTAGCCAAAGATACCGGGGGGAAGTGGGCCTTGCGCCGGGATGCCGCGCCCATTGCTGAAAATGGATATGCGCTCTTCGTAATCCACCGCAATCGAGATGGCCTGACGCAATTTTATGGCGCGCTCGGACAGGCCGCCGATGACTGGGTCTTGCATATTGAAACCCATATAGCTGATGGTGGCCATGACGGTGGTTTCAAGGCGCAGGTCTTTGCTGCGTAAATCCTCGGTCAAGCCCGCTTCGCCGCTGGCGCCGACGCGGATCGCCTGATCGAACGTATCCGAGCTGAGACCGGAGCTATCGTAAAAACCTTGGAGAAATTTATTCCAGTAAGGAATGTCTTCTTTCTCCAAACTAAAAATAGCTTTGTCGATAAAGGGCAGTGTCTTGCCTGCATCGTTGAGCAAGCCGCGCGCACGATCATCTGCCTCGCCCGCATCCGGATAGCGTTCGCCATGAAAATTTGGATTACGCGCCAGCACCATCAGCTTATTGGGATTATTTACCGTGAGCATGTAGGGGCCGGTGCCGACAGGAAACCAATCGAGCACGAGATTTTTTTCTTTCATGCCGGGTTGATTGTAGAAGCGCTCAGCCTCCCATGGCACGGGGGCGAAAAAAGGCATCGCCAACCAGTACACAAACTGCGGGTATTTACCCTTGAGTTTGACGCGATAGGTGTAACGGTCCACCACCTCTACCCCGGCCAGGGGCAGACGATTCAAATCGAGATACGCACCCTTGCCATTTTTCTTTGCTTCAATCGCCAGCGCGTCAGCGTACTCTTTTAAACCGGCAATGTACTCGCTCATCATGCCAAAAATCGGCGAGTTTAATTTTGGAGAAGCGAGGCGTTTGATCTGAAAAACATAATCCTCGGCCACTAACTCTCGGGTGCCGGTTTCTTTAAAATCATCAAACGTACTCACACGCTCGATCTCGGCGGGTGACATGGCGTGGTAACGATATTGACCCCGCGCGTCGCGCGCAAACGCCGGATGCGGCTGATAACGAATGCCCGGCTGAATATGAATTTCATACACGCTGCTGACAATGTGCGCGACGGGCGCATCGTCTGGCAGAGCCTTACCCTCCGCATCGAAATATTGTGGGCGCGGTACTTCGGTTGCCGTAGCCGGAATCAGTTCATACGGGCGTTTAAGGTAATGGTATTGCAAGGGTGGCTCGTAAACTTGGCCGATGAATTCGATTTCGTTTGCGTTATAGGAACGCGCCGGGTCCAGATGCTTGGGGCGCTCGCCGAAGGCTGAATAGCGAATATTTTGACCACGTTCGGCCAGCGGGTAGGGATCGTTCCACGGCGTCTCGCCGCAACTGGCGAGTGTCGCCAGCAATACCATGCCGCTCAATGCGTGGATGAATCGAATCATGGGACAAGAGTTTAGCGCAAAACCTCACAAGCGATGCCCTAGCCGCTTGATTTATAATGCGCGTTTCGCTCCACTCCATAAGGATCAAGCCATGGGCTTTCTTGCAGGCAAAAAAATTCTCATCACCGGTCTTCTCAGCAACCGCTCCATCGCTTATGGCATCGCCAAGGCTGCACAGCGTGAAGGCGCTGAACTCGCGTTCACCTATCAAGGCGAACGCACACAGGAACGCGTGGCAGGCTTAGCGGCAGACTTCAACTCGACGCTCTTGTTTAACTGCGACGTGTCGAGCGATGAAGAAATCGACAAAGTTTTTGCCGATCTCAAGCAGCATTGGGATGGGTTGGACGGGCTAGTACA
>JAYVBU010000237.1:0-2739 GCA_043750335.1 Betaproteobacteria bacterium
GAGATATTGGTCTTGGCGGCAATTCGGGTGCAGGCGCACGGCTGCTTCACCTTTTTCGGTCAGGCCGAACACCGTCATGTCATTGCTATTAATGCGCACGGCTTGTACGCCGGCGGCGAGCATGACTTGCAGACAGAATGAATCTTCGGAGCTGAGTTCCATGAGCGATAGGTTAAAAAAGAGGCGAAAAGCTCGACATTATAACTGAAGCAAAAGCCGCTTCTTAAAGCGGGGTTTGGTGGGCGGTGAGGAAGCAGTTCATAGTCATTAGATTTAATCTTGTCGCAGGGCGTGCTGAGTGAGGTGCGTGGCCCCCTTCACTTGCAATCGGCATGGTTATTTCTTAATCAGCTTCTCATGCACCCAACCGTTATTTGTTAGAACAAATGCTTCAAAGCGCTTGATAGGCTTTTTATCGGATTCAACGTCAGCCTTGAGTTCGCTCATGGCCGATTGGATGGCTGGCGATTTTGCCCATGCAGGAAGCTCGTTAACTTCGTAGGTGTAGTTCACTCTGGAAATTCGAAGCCCAAACATGTCGGACGGTTCGGAGAATTGGCTGACGTCTTTAACAAGCGCTTTGCCTAGACGAAAGCAACCAAATTTACCGCTGGATAATTTATCTACCGCAGCAGCTTGATAGAATTTTTTTCCTTCATCAGTCAGATCGAAAGCGGGAGCGGGGACTGTTTTTTTGCCGCCAGGTCCAAAGCTAGCCATGATTTCTCGGCTACCAACCGTCTCCGAGAGCAGCCCCACTTTCACTAAGGCACGCAATGTCGTCTCGGTTCCGCCCACCTCATACGCAATCACTTTGGGGAAATTCATCGTGACGTAGCATTTCGGATAAGCGGTATCGAGATAGTTCTGAATAGCGGCTTTAAAATTTTTCTCGTTTGCGGCTTTGGGGTCTGAACATCCGCTGATCAGGGTGGCAATCACAGCGATAAATAAGTATTTGTTCAACATCGTGTTACCTCTTCATAGTGCATTGCAAGCGGCACAGTTTGGCTGGGGTTTGACCGTGCCATTACTTTGTAAACAGCCAAATGCCATCCGGCTGTTTGACCATTTGGTGGTTAGTTTTAATCGATTCCCCGCTATCTTCGGCGAGGTACACCACTTCAAAATTGAGCGCGTTTAAGGCGGGTGCAGACCAGCCATGTATCCGGGCCACGGTCAGGCATGTGCCCTTGTCGTGATATCGAGTAAATACCATGGGCGCCGCAAGACCGTGGAAGCTTTTGCCTGGCGCTGCATAGAGATTGAGCGATTCCCCGCCGCCACCCCCCACGATGCAGGAGAGCCGCTCCACAAACGCCTGGACTGTCGGCGATGCTTCGGAAATCATGCCTTTGACGCGCGCGTCGGTGGTGCGTTTTGCCAGCGCTTGCTTAATTTTATCCTGCTGCTCGGTCGTGATTGGCGCCATGTTTGTGGCTGTTCGCGCAGGCGGCGTTTGCGGGCGAGCGGTTTGAGCGGGTTTGTTGAGCGACTGGTTCAAATCCGATAACGCTTTATTGAAGTCCTTGAGCGAATCGGCTTGGGCCGTCATGCTTAGTAAGATTAAATAAATTGGGATAAGGGTAAGGCGCATGCGATCTCCTCTTGCTTGTTGGTTTCAGAAAGTCTTGGGGAAACTATTAATCTGGTGGTTGGAGCAAATTGCTCACTCCCGATCACTCGATGGTTGCTGCCGCTCCCAGAAGGGTTTATTCCCCGCCGGGTGGCGCTGGGCGCGTTGCGCTTCACTCGGATTACGCACCATCGTAATCGTCGCGCCGTCTTTGTCGAACATCACCACCGCGCTCGGCTTAGCTTCATCAAAGCTTGCCATGACCGCGATGGCGATGCTCGCCATCGGTGTCGCCGCGCCCATCTCGCCTAGCATCAGTGGCAGGTTGTAGCTTTCGTTCGTGATGTTGAAGTCCGGCCCGAGTTGGGTCAAGGCCAGGTGCAAGGGTGCGATCCATAACGCATCGGATTCGCGCTTGGGGTTGTGCGGGGAAGCTTCCATCTGGCTTGGGCCTAGGTTGTGGAAAAGCAGCCCTGGCGTCACGCCGTCGGGTAGGGTGGCCAGCGCCGATTTCCAGCCCGAGAGAAACGCCGCCGCGCGATCATTGGGGCGCATGGGTTTGCCATCCGGCAGGAGATAGCTCACGCGGATCGGGCGGTGGATGTAGCCCAGCACCGGCAGCGTGTCGATCTGAAGCACTTGCCCGGCGCGCCAGGGTTTGGGAATCCACTTGGTGGGGACAAAGGGCTTGGCTTGGGGTTTGTTCCAGAAGGGCAGCATGGCGTGATCGGGGAGGGGGGGAGTCCCGAGCCATTCTTCGTACTGTTCACCCTGGGTGTAGTCTTCGTCCGCGCCTTGATATTCGCCGTCGATGAGTTGATCGCCGCGCGCCTTGGTCGCATACGGTCTCAGCCAGTCGATACGCGCCTTCTTGCCCAGCGCCAGCGCGACGTAGGTGTCGGTGCGGTGTCGGGCGGTGTGGGTGTAGGTGCGCGAGGGGATGAGGGAGTCGGCGTCTTTGGGGAGTAGAAAGTCGCGGTCAGAGATGTCATCGTGACCATAGATTGCTGCGAAGGGAACATCTACGTTTGCGTCGAATAGATCGAATACTTTCGGTAGGAAATTGACGGGCCATTCGTTGAATTCACCATCTACCCAAACATAGAGATGCCAAATACCCCATAATTTTGGGCTTTGCAGTGTCGAGGGATCGAGTACATTTG
>JAYVBU010000238.1:0-2735 GCA_043750335.1 Betaproteobacteria bacterium
CCCAGTTGCTCGGTGATGGCGTTAAGCCGCTTTACCGCACCGCTGTAATTATTTTCGTGATGACTCACGATTAGCTTCTCGGACAAGCCTTTGAGTTTCTGCGGATCGCAGCTAAGCGTTTTTATTGCGTAAGTCATATCACTTCTCCCAATTTAATTATTAAACAACCATCCAATCGCGCCACCCGCCGCCATCAAAGGCAGCGGGCCACTACGCCACGCCAACATCAAGGCCACCGTTGCCAGCAACAAGATGCCCGGCAATAAAGCGGGCACAGCCTTGGGTAACATTTGCAGCATGGCCACTGCAATCATGCCGATCACGGCGGGGCTGATACCTTTCAGCGCGGCTTTCATCCAAGTGATGCCCTTGATGCGTTCGAACACCGGCAAGATGCTCAGCATCAATAACAACGACGGCAAAAAAATCGCGCCTGCACCCGCCAGCGCGCCACTCACCCCTGCGGTTTGATATCCGACAAATGCCGCCACCATCAAAATCGGGCCGGGGGTTAACTGTCCCAGTGCCAAGCCATCCAAAAACTGTTGCTGCGTGAGCCAATGCAGTTGGTTCACCACTTGATCTTGTATAAAAGCCAACACACTCAAGCCGCCGCCAAAAGTAAATGCACCGACTTTAAAAAAGAACGCTGCGATCTCACCTAGATCGACCGCACCCGTTGCAGCGGCTTGCGACACTGGTGGCAGGCTGCCAGAAACATGCAGCGCGCCATAGCCCAAAATCACAACCAAAGCGGCGGCAAAACCCCAGCGCCGCGCGCCATAAAACACCACGCCCAAAGTGCCCGCCAATAGCAACAGTGGAATGATGCCAATGGGCGTAAACATCAATGCAGCCGCCGTCGCCAAAGCTAGGCCAATTTGCTTTGAATCTTTAATCCCCGCAGTACCCAGACGCCACACCGCCACCGCGAAGATGCCCACCACCACCGGCGCTAAACCGTAAAACACGCCTCGCAGCACCGGCAACGCACCGTAAGAGGCATAAGCCCAAGTCAAGCTCAGCATGATGAGCAAAGCGGGCAACACAAAACAAAAACCGGCAAGCAAACCGCCCCACCAACCGCCACGCGTGAAGCCCAGAAAAATACCCAGTTGTGTCGCGCCAGGGCCGGGCAACATATTCACCAGCCCCAAGCCTTCGACAAAATTTTCTTTAGACAACCAACCGCGCTTCTCCTGCAACTCCGCCTGCATCATGCCCATGATCGCCGGGCCGCCATAACTCATAGCACCCAGCTTGAGAAACACGCCCGTTATTTCGCGCCAGTGCATGCGTATGCGGGACGGGGTTTCCATGGCGTCAGCTCACACTAGCCCAACATCGGTTTCAGGAAAGCGTACGCCAAGCCCACCAGCGCGCACACACCAATCACCTTCATGATGTCGATCTTGTATTTCCATAGCGCGACAAAGGATGCAATAGCGATGAGCACCGGGAACCAATCGAACACACCCGCGAAGGGCGCTGCCATCGTGCCGTGCGGCCAGAAGGTATGCCACGCAAAGAATGCGGCCAGATTAAGAATCACACCCACCACCGCAGCAGTAATACCGGTCAAGGGCGCGGTGAATTTGATTTCATCGCGCGTGGCCTCGACCAGCGGCCCACCTGCCAGAATGAACAGGAAAGATGGCAGGAAGGTAAAAAAGGTCGCTGCCGCCGCGCCCGCTATACCAGCCATAATCGGATTGGGGAACACGCTCTTTGCTACGCCACCCAAATAGCCGACCCAGGTTACGATCATGATGAGTGGCCCTGGCGTGGTTTCACCCAGCGCCAGCCCATCCATCATCTGCGGCCCGGTTAACCAGGTGTAATGCTCGACGCCGCCTTGATAAACATAAGGCAACACGGCGTAGGCGCCGCCGATCGTGAGGAAGGCGGCCTTGGTAAAGAACTCGCCCATATCGGTGATCGTTTGATTGCCGCTGATGGCATACATCGCCGCAATCCATATCCCCACAAACGCCACTAATTTCAGCGCCAACTTGCCCCAAGAAAATTTGGCATGCACCGGCGTGGGTGTGTCGTCGTCGATCAGTGCAGCGCCGTATTCTTTATCGCTCGCGCCATGCCCGCTGCCGCCCTTAAATTTAGCGGGCCAAAATTTGCCGCCAAGCGCGCCGAGAATACCCGCCGCCAACACGATCCACGGGAAGCCGATTTCAAAATAGAAAATGCCGATGAAGGCCAATGCAGCCATGATCCATAGCACCTCGTTTTTCAAGGCGCGCGAGCCGATGCGCCAGCCAGCGAACAACACCACCGCCACCACCGCTGGCTTGATACCGTAAAAGATGCCCTGCACCAATGGCACATCCCCCCAGGCGAGATACACCCCTGCCAGCGCAGAGAGCAAGACAAACGCAGGCAAGAAAAACAGCACCCCCGCCACTATCGCACCGCGCACGCCGTGCATCAGCCAAGCAATATAAATCGCCAACTGAATCGCCTCTGGCCCCGGCAACAACATGCAGTAATTCAATGCATGCAGATAACGGTGCTCAGAAATCCAGCGGCGCTTTTCCACCAATTCCTGGTGCATCATGGCGATCTGCCCAGCCGGGCCACCAAAGCTTATAAAGCCGAGCTTGAGCCAATATTTGAGCGCTTCGCCCAAGGTCACTGGCGCGGGGGGTGCGAGTTTTTCTTTTGACATGATTCCTCCTGATTAAAACCTATTTGTAACCACGGATACACACGGATAAACA
>JAYVBU010000239.1:0-13101 GCA_043750335.1 Betaproteobacteria bacterium
TCTAATCGCCCTTTATCCTCAGCTCGGCAGCGGCCAAGGCCGCTGGCCGTCCGAGCAAGACCAGCGCATCCCCTTCTTGTAACAGCGTATCTGGCTGCGGGTCGAAGCCGCGAATATTGCCGCGCCGCACCGCTGACACCGAAACGCCCAATCCATCCAACTTTAATTCAGCAAGCGTTTTGCCCACTGCTACCGCGCGCGGGTTAAGCGTGACCGTGTATAAACGCGGCTCGACATGCGCGGACAGCGCTTCTTCTGCTTCATCGGTCGCGCCGTGAAAAAAACCTTTCAATAAACCATAACGATTTTCGCGCACTTCGCGCACCGAGCGCAGCACACGCGCCAGGGGTACACCAAGCAAAATCAGCGCATGCGACGCCAGCATCAAACTGCCTTCCAACACCTCCGGCACGACTTCAGCCGCGCCCGCTTTGAGCAGCTTGTCCAAGTCAACGTCATCGACCGTGCGTACGATAACCGGCACTTGGCTATTTGCCGCCTTCACCGCCGCCAAGACGCGCATGGCCGAGGGCACATCGGCGTAGGTCACCACCACGGCGCGCGCACGCGCGATACCGGCCGCTTGCAAAACCTCGCGCCGCGCCGCATCGCCATACACCACGTTATCGCCCGCCGCCGCTGCCAGCTTGACCCGCGCCGGGTCCAGATCGAGCGCAATAAAAGGGATGTGCTCGCGCTCCAAAAAACGCGCCAAGTTTTGCCCGCTGCGGCCATAGCCACACACCACGACATGGCCTTGCACCGCAAAAGACTTGACCGCAATCTCGTGCAATTTGGCGGCTTGACTCATCCATTCGCCCGCCACCAACTTTTTCACTAACGCTTCGCGGTAATGAATCAAAAAGGGCGCAATCGCCATGGAAAGCACCATGGCGCCCAACACGATCTGCATCAACACCGGGGGAAAGGTGGAAATAGCGCCTGCCTGCGCCAGCAGTACAAAACCGAATTCACCGCCTTGGGCCAAGGTCAAGCCGGTACGCACCGCATCGCCGTTATTACAGCCAAACACGCGCGCCAAGAGAAAAATCATCACCATTTTGCCCGCCAGCAAACCCAGCAACAGCAAGCCCACCCACGACGCTTGTTGCGCCAATACACCGAAATTGAGCTGCATACCGATGGTGATAAAAAACAAGCCGAGCAACACATCGCGAAAGGGTTGAATATCCGCTTCAACCTGATACCGATATTCGGTTTCAGAAATCAACACCCCCGCCAAAAACGCACCCAGCGCCAGTGACAACTCTGCCTGCTGCGTGAAATAAGCCAAGCCCAAGGTAATCAGCAAAACATTGAGCATAAACAGCTCGCTCAATTTATGTCGCGCAATGATATGGAACCAACGGCTCATCAACTTCTGGCCGAAATACAAGATCAGCGCCAGCGCCAACGCGGCTTTGAGCCCTGCCCAAGCCAGCGCTTCAAACATGCCGTCGCCGCCTTTGGCCAGTGCGGGAATCAAGACCAAAAATGGCACCACCGCCAAATCCTGGAACAGCAAAACGCCCATGGTTTGACGGCCATGGGTGGAATGCAATTCAACCCGCTCGGCCAGTAATTTACTCACAATCGCGGTGGACGACATAGCGATAATACCGCCCAAGGCCAAGCCGCCACGCCAATCCAAGCCCCACGACAAGCTCATGCCGAGCACCACCAAAGTGGTCAGCACGACTTGTGCGCCGCCCAGGCCGAACACCAAGCGTTGCATGGCTTTCAACTGCCCGAGGCTGAATTCGAGCCCGATGGTGAACATCAAAAACACCACGCCAAACTCAGCCAGCGCGTGGGTTTGCGCGCTCTCCGGCAACCAGCCCAAGGCATGCGGCCCGATTAATGCACCCACAAACAAATACGCCAGCAAGGACGGTAATTTGAACACGCGAAACAAGGCAACCACCGCCACGGCGCTGCCCAACAAAATCAAAACTGAAGCAAGAGCATTCATGGCTTGAAGTATGCGGGATAGCGCACGGGCTGCCAAATTCATGACTAGCGCGAAATCAATAAGCAATAGACAGGATTAACAGGGTTTTTCAAGATTTACAGGATTAAGTCCGAATCATTCATGCGCGCGTACCGCTCGTCGGGGTTGCCCCGTAAATCCTGATAAATCCTGTTAATCCTGTCCATTGCATTTGCTTTTATCCGCGCCGACCTGCGTTCCAAAGCCGATAAAACACACTTCCTGCTATACTCCCCGCCCATGAATGCACCTGCAAAACCTACTCCCGCAGCCCTCAGCGACAAGGCGCTCGACCTCGCGCGCGAGGTGTTGAAAATCGAAGCCGCCGCTGTGCATGCCTTGATCGCGCGCGTGGATAATAATTTTCTCGCCGCACTAGAATTGATGCTGCACTGCCAAGGCCGCATCGTGGTCAGCGGCATGGGTAAATCCGGCCATATCGCGCGCAAAATCGCTTCAACCTTAGCCAGCACCGGCTCACCCGCTTTTTTCGTGCATCCCGCCGAGGCCAGCCACGGCGATCTGGGCATGATTACGCAGCACGATGTGGTGATCGCGCTTTCTAACTCAGGCGAAAGCCCCGAGCTCTTAACCATCGTCCCCATCTTGAAGCGCAGCGGCGCAAAGTTAATTTCGCTCACCGGCAATCCGGCTTCCTCACTCGCGCTTGAGGCCGATGTGCATCTCGACACCAGCGTGGAAAAAGAAGCCTGCCCGCATAATCTTGCGCCTACTGCCAGCACCACCGCCGCCCTAGCACTGGGCGATGCGCTCGCGGTCGCGCTGCTCGATGCGCGCGGCTTCGGCCCGGACGATTTTGCGCGCTCGCATCCGGGCGGCTCGCTAGGCCGACGCCTATTGGTGCATATCACCGATGTGATGCGTCAAGGCGACGCGCTGCCGCATGTCTTGGATACCGCCCTGGTGCGTGATGCGATGTTGCAAATGACGCAAAAAGGCATGGGTATGACCGCCGTGCTGGACGGACAAAATCGCGTCATCGGTGTGTTTACCGACGGTGATTTACGACGCAGCCTGGATCGCGGCAACGACATCCGCACCACCCCGGTGACGCAAGTCATGACACCCCATCCGCGCACCATAAGCTCCAACAAACTCGCAGCCGAAGCCGTCAAGCTCATGCAGGACAGCAAAGTCTATGCGCTGTTGGTGGTGGACGATGCCGGATGCCTGGCAGGCGCATTGAATATGCACGACTTGATGCGGGCCGGCGTGGTTTAAGGCATGACGCCCTTCGCACCGATTGCACACGCTTTATCCGACGCCGATATCCGCGCGCGCGCCGCGCACATCAAACTGGTGATTTTTGATGTAGATGGCGTGCTCACCGACGGTTCGCTCTATCTAGACGACGAAGGGCGCGAGATCAAAGCTTTTTTTTCGCTCGACGGCCACGGCCTCAAAATGCTGAAAAAGAGCGGCGTTGAACTCGCGATCATCACTGGCCGCACCTCTGCGCTTATGCGCCTGCGCGCAGAAAACCTCAATATCAATCATCTCTATCAGGGCGCTGAAGACAAGCTGGACGCCTTCACCGCGCTCACCACCCAACTCAGCCTGTCCGCCGAGCAGATTGCCGTCATGGGCGATGATGTTGTCGATCTGCCGATGATGCGCCGCAGCGGGCTCTCTATCAGCGTACCCGCCGCGCCGAATAGCGTGAAGCAATACGCGCACTATGTCACCCAGGTGCCCGGCGGCAAAGGCGCGGCGCGTGAAATATGCGAGCTCATCATGCGCGCCCAAGGCACCTTGGACGCGCAACTCGCACCGTATCTAAAATGATTAAAAATCCCTCCGCTTGGGCCATGCTGGCTTTCCTGCTGCTCTTTGCGGCAGTGACCTTGTGGCTAGATCGGGTGGTACAGCCAAACGAGGCGAAGCTGGATGGCAGCAACCGCCATGACGCCGATTACATCGTAGAAAATTTCAGCTCAGTCAAACTCTATCCAGCCGGACAGCCGCATCTCACTCTGGCCGCAATAAAAATGAAGCACTACCCCGACGACAAGACCACCCATCTAGAACGACCGCATTTTATGCGCTTCGCGCCGGATGCCGCGCCGATGCACATGTACTCACAACGCGGCTTCGTATCCGAAGATGGCAGTAACGCCTATTTGCACGAGCAAGTGCGCCTGATACGCGAAGCGCGCGGACGCCAAACTGAGCTCACGCTTAGCACCAGCTTTCTACACCTGATGCCAGAGCAAGAGATGGCCGAAACTGATAAACCGGTCGTGATTCAAGATGCGCATACCTTTATTAGCGCGGTTGGCTTAAAATTGGATCAGAAGAAACATCAATTCAAACTGCTGTCGCGCGTAAAGGTGCGTTATGAACCCCGTCCTCACTAAAAGCCTTACCCCCATCATTACCGCGCTGCTGGTTTTGATATCACAAACCACCCACGCCGAGCGTACTGATCGCGACAAACCGGTCAACCTGGAGTCGGACACGGTCGAAGTCAACGACCAAACCAAAGTCAGCGTGTATCAGGGCAATGTACGGCTCACGCAGGGCACGCTGCTGATGACCGCCGACAAACTGGTAGTAACGCAAGACGACGATGGCTTCTCCAAGAGCAACGCTTACGGCAGCCCCGCCTATTTCAAACAAAAACGCGATGGGCTCGACGAATTTACTGAAGGCTGGGCACAGCGCCTGGACTACGACGCCAAACGCGACAAAGTTGAGATGTTCACGCAAGCGCGTATCCGTCGTGGGCAAGATGAAGTACGCGGCAACTACATCGCCTATGACGGCCAGACCGAATCCTATCGCGTACTCGGTGGCAAGGAAGCCGTAACCGAATACAACCCAAAAGGCCGGGTGCGCGCGGTGATTCAACCCAAACGGCGCGGCGACGCCGCAGCGCCAGCCGAGGGCGGTCTGCCCTTAAAACCAGCCGGGAGCGTTCGCACCGCCCCCTAACGATGCAGCGCCAACGCAACCTTTTCACCCCCTACCGCAAATGAGCACGCTAGAAGTATTCAACCTACGCAAACGCTACAAATCCCGTGTCGTGGTCAAAGACGTCTCGCTCGCGGTCAATAGCGGCGACGTTGTTGGTTTGCTCGGCCCCAATGGCGCAGGCAAGACCACCAGCTTCTACATGATGGTTGGTCTGACCACGCTGGATGCCGGGCGCATCATGCTCGATGGCCGGGATCTGAGTACGATGCCCATTCATCGCCGCGCCCTCATGGGTTTGAGCTATTTGCCGCAAGAAGCCTCGATCTTTCGCAAGCTCACCGTCGCGGAAAATATCCAGGCCATCCTCGAACTGCAACCTATCTCCGCTGCAGACATCGGGAAACGCCTGACCGAGCTATTGCATGATCTGAATATCGAACACCTGCGAGATGCCCAAGCTATGAGCCTGTCTGGCGGTGAGCGGCGGCGGGTCGAAATTGCCCGTGCGCTCGCCACGCAGCCGCGTTTTATCCTGCTGGATGAACCCTTTGCCGGAGTCGATCCGATTGCCGTTCTGGACATACAAAAAATCATTCGTTTCCTGTCCGAACGCGGTATCGGCGTACTGATTACCGACCACAACGTACGGGAAACATTAGGAATTTGCGACCGCGCCTACATCATCAACGAAGGGCTGGTACTGGCCAGCGGCAAACCGGATGAAATTGTTTATAATGAAAATGTAAGAAGGGTGTATTTGGGCGAGCATTTCCGCCTCTAAATTTTTCCCACCGAGCGCCGAGCCAGACCGCACAAAGAATGAAGCATAGCTTACAGCTTAGGCTCTCCCAGCAACTGACCCTCACCCCTCAGTTGCAGCAATCCATCCGTCTGCTGCAACTGTCCACGCTTGAGCTGAACCAAGAGCTCGAAACCATGTTGCAAGACAACCCCTTGCTAGAACGCGTCGAGGGGAGCGACAACGCGGATGACGATCCCTATTTCGACACCGTCGAAACCAAAGCGCCGCCTGCCGAAGTAGCCAGCGAAGCCCCGCCCGACACGCCCATAGAAAACCGCAACGAAGCTGTTGAGTCGAACGAATCCAATTTTGATGCCACCGATTCGATGTGGGACGATGCACCCGCCGGTTACAACCACAGCGACGACGAAGAACAAGATGGCCCACAGATGGCCGCTTGCAACGAAACACTGCCCGAGCATTTGCAGTGGCAGTTAAACCTGATGAAAATCTCGGATCGCGACAAAAGCATGGTCATGCTGCTGATCGACGCGCTGAATGACGACGGCTATCTGCACCAAGATTTTGCCGAGCTCGCCTCCATGCTGCCGCCTGAGTTAGAAGTCGATCCGATTGAACTGGACACTGCACTAAAACATTTACGCAATATGGACCCCGTGGGCGTGGGCGCGCGCTCTTTGTCTGAATGCTTGGTATTGCAATTAGAAAGCCTGCCGCACGACACCCCCGGCCACGCGCACGCCACCCTAATCGCGCGCAGCCATCTTGCCGCGATGGCGGCGCGCGATTTTGCCAACCTCAAACGTTTATTACGTTGCAACGACGCGCAACTGCGCGAAGCGCAAAACCTCATCGTGAGCCTGAATCCACGCCCCGGTGCCGAATACGCCGCGACCGACACGCGCTATATCGTGCACGATGTCGAAGTACGTAAAATCAAAAGCCTGTGGACAGTGCGCCTCAATACCGACGCCATGCCGCGCCTGCGCATCAACCGGGTGTACGCCGATATTCTGCGCCGCAACCGCAACGCCTCCAGCAAAGAGTTGTCCACGCAATTGCAAGAAGCGCGCTGGCTCATCAAGAACGTACAACAGCGGTTTGACACCATCTTGCGTGTGTCGCAAGCCATCGTCGAACGCCAGCGCCATTTTTTCGATCATGGTGATGTCGCGATGCGCCCGCTGGTGCTGCGTGAAATTGCAGAAGAAGTAGGCTTGCACGAATCCACCGTATCGCGCGTTACCACGCAAAAATTTATGCTGACCCCGCGCGGCATATACGAATTAAAATATTTTTTCGGTAGTCATGTCGCCACCGATACCGGCGGTGCATGCTCCGCTACTGCTATCCGCGCGCTCATCAAACAATTGATCGCGGCGGAAGACAGCAAGCGCCCCTTGTCCGATAGCCATATCGCCGAAGTGTTGTCGCAACAAGGCATCATCGTCGCGCGCCGCACTATTGCCAAATACCGGGAGGCGTTGCAAATCCCCCCGGTCAATCTTCGTAAGTCCCTATGAGAGAAGGAGTATCAGCATGAACCTGCATATCACTGGTCATCACCTTGAAATCACCCCCGCCATTCGCGACTATGTGGACGCGAAGCTGGAGCGTGTCACCCGACATTTCGATCACGTGATCGACGTCAACGTCATCATGTCGGTAGAAAAGCTGGCGCAAAAAGTCGAAGCCAATATTCATGTCAGCGGCAAAGACATCCACGCCGAAGTGGCCGATACCGACATGTACGCCGCCATCGACCTGCTCGCCGACAAACTCGACCGGCAAGTGCTGAAGCACAAAGAAAAAAACGGCGCGCATGGACGCGACGCCTTGAAGCATCAGGCAGTTGAGTAAGCCAATAGGCCGCTCCGGCGGCCTATTTTTATGAGCCTCATCGCTGCATTATTGAAACCAGAATACGTACTGCTCGATCTGAATGCGGGCAGCAAGGATGCGTTGTTCGAAGAAGTCGCGCAGCGCATTGCACCCGCGCTGCAACTCGACCCCAAACTCATCGAAAAAAGCCTGCACACCCGCGAGAAGCTCGGCTCGACCGGCTTGGGCCAAGGCGTGGCGATTCCCCATGGCCGCATCAAACAACTCAAACAAGCCGCAGGCGTCTTCATTCGCACCCGCGAGGGCGTACCCTTCGGCGCGCCGGACAACGCGCCAGTGCGCTTGCTGTTCGCGCTACTCGTGCCGGAACACGCCACCGACTTGCACCTACAAATCCTCTCTGAACTCGCCCAACTCTTCGGCGACCGTACGCTGCGCGAGCGCTTGCTCCAAGTTGCCAGCGCCGATGAAGCGTACCGACTATTGACATGAATATGCCGCAAATCAGCGTACAGCACTTGTTTGATGAAACCCGCCAGAAACTGGAACTAACCTGGATTGCCGGGGCGACCGGCGGGGCCAAACAGCTCACCAGCGAAAAAGTACAGAAGCCCACGCTGGCCCTAATCGGCCACCTCAATTTTGTACATCCGAACCGGGTACAAGTACTGGGCGCGGCCGAGATGGACTATCTGCGCAGCCTGGAGGGAGAAGGCCTGAACCAGGCCATCACCCACTTGTACTCGACCGAACTCGCCGCCGTCATCGTCGCCAATAGCGAAGCCGTACCGCAAGCGCTGTTGGATGCAGCCAATCGCACCGAGACTGCGCTTTTCGCCTCGCCCCAACAGAGCCCGCGCCTGATGCAAGTACTGGCGCACTATCTGGCAAAAACCCTGGCCGATTACACCACGCTACATGGCGTTTTTATGGAAGTCATGGGCATCGGCGTCCTGATTACCGGCGATGCCGCCATCGGTAAAAGCGAGTTAGCACTGGAACTCATCACGCGCGGCCATCGTTTAGTAGCCGACGATATTGTCGAGGTCTATGAAGTCTCGCCCGATACCTTAGAGGGTCGCTGTCCTTCGCTCTTGCAAGATTTTATCGAAGTGCGCGGCTTGGGCATTCTCAATATCCGCGCCTTGTATGGCGAGGTAGCGGTGAAACCGAAAAAAACCCTGCGTTTTATTGTCCATCTGGAAAAACCCGCCGACATCACCAAGGCAAATTACGACCGCCTGCAAATGCAACAAGACACACAAGAAATCCTCGGCGTGCATATTCCCAAAGCGCGCCTACCCGTGGCAGCAGGGCGCAATATCGCGGTGCTGGTCGAAGTCGCCGTGCGTAGCCATATTCTGCATTTGCGCGGCAGCAGCAGCACACAGCAATTCATCGAGCGTCACGAACAATATCTCCGAGCGCACCAAGACCCCGATTAGGCAGCCCGAAACCCCGCCGATGACGCGCACCATCCGCCTCCTGTACACTCAAGTTCTAACCTATTACGCAAGCGCCTGACCACCATGCAAGTCATCCTCATCTCCGGGCTCTCCGGCTCGGGCAAAAGCATCGTGCTAAATGTCCTAGAGGACAACGGCTACTACTGTGTGGACAATTTACCGGTGGAAATGCTGCCGCAATTGATCGAGCTCTTACAAGATCAAGGCAATATGCTGGTCGCCGTCAGCATTGATGCGCGCAGCGGAGAAACGCTGAACCAACTACCGCAGCAAATCAACACGCTTAAGCATCAAGGCATCGACATGCGCGCCATGTTTCTCGAAGCCAATACCGAAACCCTAGTCAAACGCTATAGCGAAACGCGGCGTCGGCATCCCCTCACCAATGGCCGGCAAACCATTTCTGAATGCATCGAAAGCGAACGCGAGCTGCTCGGCAATATCGCCGAAATCGGACTTCGCATGGATACCAGCGATCTCTCACCCAACGCGCTGCGCGGCTGGGTGAGAGATTTCCTCAACCTCGACCGTTCTCGCATCACACTTTTATTCGAATCGTTCGGCTTCAAACATGGCCTGCCGCTGGATGCGGATTTCGTATTTGACGTACGCTGCCTGCCCAACCCGTTTTATGACCCGAAGCTGCGGCCCCAGACGGGTAAAGACCAAGCCGTCATCGACTTCATCGAGAGCCAAGATAACGCAGTAGCCATGCTGGCCGATATCCGCGCCTACGTCGAGAAATGGCTACCCTGCTTCATTCGCGACAATCGCGCCTATCTCACCGTCGCCATCGGCTGCACTGGCGGGCAACATCGTTCAGTCTATTTTGCCGAACAACTGGCGGAATGCTTTCGCAATAAATATCAGGTGCTCGTACGACATCGCGGATTATCGACGTGAACCCATTGCTTTTTTTTCGTGCGGGCGATTGGCTCACCCTGTTACTAGGCGCACTGCTCACCGCTTGGCTCGCCGCCACCTTTTGGCAAGGTGGCGCAGCGCAAAAAGTGCTGATTCGCGCTGGCGGGCAACGCTACATCGAAACCGATCTGAACCAAGCACAGCGCATCACCGTCCCCGGCCCGCTAGGCGCGAGCGTGGTGCAAATTGAGCCGGGCCGTGTGCGCGTCGCCAGCGACCCCAGCCCGCGACAACTCTGCGTAAAACAAGGCTGGCTCTCACATGCGGGCGATGCGGCCTTATGCCTGCCCAACCAAATCAGTGTGGAGCTGGTGGGCGCGACGCGACGCTATGATTCCCTGAATTATTAAAACAGCGCACAGGACGTGCAAGAAACCGCTTTTAATTGCTGCCATCGTAAATATACTTCAGCGTAAATCCTGTCCCTTTAAATGAAATGAAAATACACCTCCCCACCACGCCCGACGACCACCGCATCGCCAAGCTTGCCGCAGTAGCTATCGGCTTAACGCTAGCAGAAGCGGCACTCCCTTCGCCTATCCCAGGCGTGAAACCGGGCCTCGCAAATATCATCACACTGGCGGTGCTGGCGCGCTTTGGGCTACGCGCAGCGATCTGGGTCGGCTTGTTACGCGTGGTAGCGGGCAGCGTATTGCTTGGCACTTTTCTTTCGCCCACTTTTTTCTTGAGCTTGTCTGGCGCCGTCGCCAGCCTCGGCGTGCTAGCTGCCGCACACACCCTACCTGCACGTTTTTTCGGGCCGGTCACGCACAGCGTACTCGCCGCTTTTGCACACCTCGGTGGGCAGCTAGCACTCGTGTATCTCTGGCTGATCCCGCATGCGGGCGTGGCCTATTTATTGCCCTTATTCGCCGGGGCGGCCTTACTCTTTGGCACGGCGAATGGCATCGCAGCGACCTACCTTTTAACCCGTTTACCTGAACACTCAACGCCCCACTCACATGCTTAGATCACTGACCCTATTTACCCTGCTACTCGCCGCCCCGCTCGCCTCGGCTGCGGATTGGGTCAAACTCGATCTGCCCAATACCGAAGATCACTATTTCTTCGACCGCAGCAAACTCGTCGTACAAGACAGCGAAGTGACCTACTGGAAAAAAGTCCAGTTCAAACAGGCCCAGATGGTAAAAAATAAACCCGCCCAAAGCGGCCTGATGCGCGAACGCATTGACTGCAAAGCGCACACGCTTCGTCTTTTAAGCTACCTCTACCACGACGCACAAGGAGCGGTAATCGAATACGTGACCGAAAGCGAAAAAGAAGGCACAGCCATCATCCCCGACACCGTCGGCGATTGGTTCGAGCAAGCCTTATGCGCCATCTCGGCCAAAGAATTCGATAGCGCACCCAAGCCCCGTACAGATAAAAATGCCCTTTAACAAAACCATCACCGTCGCGATCACCGGCGCATCCGGCATGCCCTATGCGCTGCGCCTGATCGAGTGCCTGCTCGCCGCGCAGTGCCGCGTGTATGTAGCCGCATCACAAGTTGCCGCCATCGTCGCCAAGCAAGAAATGAATTTAACCCTACCGGCGCGCCCCCAAGCGCTACAAGATTTTTTGATCCAACATTTCAAAGCAAAAACCAATCAACTCCACGTATTTGGGCGCGAAGAATGGTTTGCACCCATCGCCTCCGGCTCCAACCCACCCGATGCGATGGTAGTGTGCCCCTGCACCATGAGCACACTCGCCGCCATCGCCAACGGCCTAGCCGACAAGCTGATAGAACGTGCCGCCGATGTCGTCATCAAAGAAGGGCGCAAGCTCATTCTCGTCCCACGCGAAACGCCTTTTTCTGCGATCCACCTAGAAAACATGCTCAAGTTGGCGCGCCTAGGTGTCGTTATCCTACCGGCCAATCCCGGCTTTTATCACCACCCACAATCGGTGCAAGACCTCGTGGACTATATCGTCGCCCGCGTACTCGACCAACTTGCAATACCCCACCAACTACTACCTCGGTGGGGCGAAAAAGAGTCCTAACATGCTCCCAAAAAAATTGAAGAAACGCCTATCCGAATTGCTCATCCCACCCAACGAGATGCGCCCGTTCGAGCTCCCCTTATTCCCCCTCAGCACGGTACTCTTTCCCGGTGGCGTATTACCGCTAAAAGTATTTGAACAACGCTACATGGACATGACCAAACACTGCATGCAAGAAGACAGCTTGTTTGGCGTATGCCTCCTAAAAGAAGGCGCCGAAGTCGGCGCGACTGCCCTACCCCACAGCATCGGCACACTCGCGCGTATCGGCAATTGGGATATGCCACAACTAGGCGTATTAAATGTGCGCGCGATCGGCGTACAACGCTTTCAAATAGTAGAAAGTAAAGTACAAGAAGACGGCTTACTCCTAGCACAAGCGATCAAGCTCCCGCTTGAACCCACCCTCCCCCTGCCGCCCGAACACGCCGCCTGCGCATCGGTGCTCAAACACATCCTCGATCATGTAGGCGCAGAAAAATTTGAACCGCCCTTCAACTATGACGATAGCGTGTGGGTCAGCTATCGCCTCGCCGAAATCATGCCGATAAAAGCCACCGCCAAACAAGACATGCTAGAAATGAACGACACCCTGATCCGGCTCGACGTACTACATAAATTTTTAGCGCAGCAGGGGTTGGCGACATAAAACGAGAGCGGGAATCCCCAATTTTATCGGGCAAACAAAGCGCCCCGTCCAAGCAAACTACTACTTTTCGCACCCTACCCAACGCAAACTAGCACCTCGCCTGTCTCGCGCGCCATCACAGTGACAACGAAGGCATATCCACTTCCAGATAATCAAAAGCGATCATCCGATACCAGCGATTTTCCTTCCCGACCGCACAAACAGTACGTGGCAGCGCAAAATAAGCAGAAAACTATGTGACCGGCCCCGCCCCAAACCCGTCTTTCCTTGACACCACCCCATGACGTCAATATAGTTCCAGTCCATTAGCATACAAATATCCCGCAGCAAACAGAATAAAAACACTTTCACAGCAACGATTTACCTTATAGCTCTGTCCGCAAGTGCAAACTTTGTCCCCAAATAAAAAATGACGAAGCAATAGACACGGCGCTACAAACAAACCCCGAATCCACTTGAGGCCCGACCATGAACCTCCCCCTCGACCCCGCCACCCTCCTATCCGCCTTCGCCTCCGCCTTCA
>JAYVBU010000240.1:0-2718 GCA_043750335.1 Betaproteobacteria bacterium
CAGGGTGGACTTGCGCCAAACCCCGCGCCACGAAATGAATGTCGCGCGCCTCCAGATAGGGGTCGATGTTAAAAGTAATGTCGCTTCGATTGCGCCAACCCATGGCGACCCAAGGATTAGAAGGGACGAAATTGAAATGCGCGCGATCAGAGACGACTGTGACCCGATCATTTGGCCCCAAGCGATTTTTGATGGCATAGGCAGCGGGAACGCCCGCAATGCCTGCTCCGATGATAACAACCTGTGTCATGACGTGTACCTCCTATCTGATACCTTGCCCTACTGCACCAGTGGCGTGGCGAGGCAATGCAATTCGATTCCCTGGATATCCATGTGGCCGATCAATACTTCTAAATATTGTTGGGTCGCTTTGGTTTTAGCATAGTCGCTTAAAAAGCGCGCGATGCTGTCTTGTACCAGCTCAAACGGTAATAGCTTTCCCGCTACTGTGCGCGCCACGCGAATGATGTGCAGGCCAAAACGTGTTTCTACCAGGTGCGCGGCGATTTCACCCGCTGCCAGAGCGAAGATTGCGCGCTCGAATTCCGGCACGGTTTGACCGCGAGTCAATTGCCCCAGATTTCCGCCCGCATCGCCGGACACACAATTGGAATAGTCGCGCGCGCATTGTTCGAACGTGTCAGGGTCTTGCAGCACACGGGCGAGGATTTCCTGTGCCTTGCCGCGCAAAGCATCGAGCGGCACGCTGCCTGTTACTTGAAACAGGATGTGGCTTGCCTCCACCAGATCGCCGCTGCGAAAACGCATTGGATGCTGGTCGTAATAGCGGCGGCACTCCGCTGCGCTGGGCGTAGGCGTAATGACTTCCTGCGCGAGCAGGCGCTCGATGAGGGCGTCCTCTCCACTCGCATCAACGGTAGGTAAGCCGGTCTGGTGTGTTGCATGGCGTAGTGCTTGACGCAACACCAGCGCTTCTGCCGCTGCCTGAAGTGGATTGGCGGCATCTGCATGATGTGGTATCTCCTGCTCGATATCGGCATCGGTGATTTCTATTCCGTTTACGCTGATTGACATGATGGCCGCCTGATTAACCGCGCTGCCGCACGACTTGATAGCTGCGCGTCAGATAAGTCACGGCTGCAAAACCGCTCCACACATGCACCAATCGGCTGAAGGGAAACAGTACAAATAGCGTCATGCCAAATAGGAGATGAATTTTATAAATCAGCGGAACCGCCAACAGAAAATCCGCCGCACCGGCACGGAAGGTAACGATGTGTTGCGCCCAACTGCCGAGCAGTAGCATCACGCTACCATCCGTGTGTTGCAGTGAAAACAAAATGCTGATTAAGCCCAGCGCCAGCGTGACAAACACCCACAGCAAAATGACGATATCCATTGGCTTGCTGGTGGCGCGGATGCGCGGCTCCATGAGGCGGCGATGCAAAAGCAGGGTGATGCCTGCTAAGCAGGTTAGCCCCGCCACGCCGCCGCTGACGATGGCAAGCATCTGTTTATTGGGCGAGGAAAGCCCCAACGATTCATACAGCCAGTGCGGCGTGAGCAGACCCGCCGCATGGCCGAAAAACAAAAACAAAATGCCGATGTGAAACAGATTGCTGCCCCAACGTAACTGGCTGTGCCGCAGCAATTGGCTGGAGTCACTTTTCCAGGTGTATTGCTCACGGTCGAAGCGAATCAGGCTACCGAGCAGGAAGATGCCCAGCGCCACATAGGGATAGATGCCGAAAGCGAGATAGTGTGCGTAGTCCATGTTGGGCTCCAGTTAAACGGTGGTTTGATTTTGCCGGTAGGGTTTAGGCATGTCGGCGTAGGCGATCTGTGGCTTCGCGCCGAGCAGCGGCTCGATGCCATCCATTGCGGGGCCGAAGGTTTCCATCGCCTCGTCCATATCGCGCACCGGTGGCTCTTGCAAAGGTTGGGCTGCAACCGGCGAGAGCGCTTCCAACACATCAAACACAGCGTGATAGGGGCTAGCATTTTTATTCAGCTTGCCGCCGATCATTGCCAGTACGTGTATAGCGTCGCCGAGCAACGCTGCCGCATCCGCATCGGGTCTTTGCGATAGATATTCCAGAAACAGCGGCACGTAATCAGGCAACTCGTCGGGGCACATCAGTAAGCCATGCGCGCGATACTCCTGGAGCAAATTGACCATGGCTTGTCCGCGATCTCGCGATTCGCCATGGATGTGCTCAAACAGGTGCAGCGAATGGGATGGATTTTGATCGAAGGTGGCGACGTAGTTTTGTTGCAATTCGATCAGCGATGATTCGCGCAGCAAGCTGAACAATGCTTGCAGACGAGGTGCCGCTTCAGCATTGATACTGGCTTCTTGAATCAACAAGGCCTCCGCTTCATCCAGATGGTCTAGCCATGCTTGCTCGGGATAGGTGAGCAGTAGCGCCAGCGCTTGATAAGTTTTCATGATTTGATTTCCTCTGCACTATTTTTGCGGGATTTGGGCGCATCCACGTAGATCATGGCGGCCTGCTTTTTGGAGCCGAACAGGCTGGGTTTGCTCACCCCATCGGAACAGCCATTGCCGAAGGTGAAGCCACAGCTGCCTTTTTCGTCGTAGGCATTGATCGCCGCTTCACGATGGGCGCTGGGGATCACAAAGCGATCTTCGTAGTTGGCGAGCGCCATGATCTTGTACATGTCCTGCACTTGATCTTCGGTGAGCCCTACCTGTTTTAGTACCTCGGTATTCGCCACGCCTTCCACCGATTTGCC
>JAYVBU010000241.1:0-2704 GCA_043750335.1 Betaproteobacteria bacterium
AACCTCTGCCCCTTCGCCAAGGCCGTACATGTACATCAGCGCATTCGCTATCAGGTGAGCCCGGCCCATACCACGGCAGATTTACTGGAAGACCTCGGCACAGAATTACACGCTTTGCATGCGGCAGATCCCAATCAATGCGAGACCACGCTGCTGATCCACCCCGATGTGCTAAGCGATTTTCTCGAATACAGCCTGTTTCTGCCCACCGCTGAAGCGCTGATTTCTAAGCTGGGCTATGCGACAAAATTCCAACTCGCGAGCTTCCACCCGCAATACCAATTTGCGGATGCCGAGCCGGACGCTATCGAGAACTACACCAATCGCGCGCCCTACCCCACCTTACATTTACTACGCGAATCAAGCATCGAGCGTGCTGTCGCCGCTGTTCCCGATGCGACCGATATCTATAAAAAAAACATAGCGGCCTTGCGCCAACTTGGGCATGCGGGGTGGCAACGTTTGTGGCTGAACGAGCAGTAGAGATGCCTAAAAAAAAGAAAGGGTGGCCAACAAACACCACCTTCAGCGTTGCTTAAACTGCTTGGCTAATTTAAGGCTCTGTCCTTGATAGTTTGAAAGGATATCTTGCCCATACAACAGGTCGGGGCGAGCAGCCATACGCTCATAGCGAAGCCATCCCACTGTTTGTCCATGTTCGAGCAAGAAGGGTACCTCGTGTGAGCGCACTTCCAGCACCCCTCGGCTGCTTCCGGCTTTATTTATCTTGGCATCCCAGCCAAATCCAGGGTCAAAAAAACCAGCATAGTGCACGCGAAATTCTCCTGCGCGCGTGTCATACGGTAGCATCTCAGCGGCGTAATCCGGCGGCACGGCAATCGCTTCTTTGGTCATGAGAATATAGAACTCATCAGGGTCCAATATCAACGATGATGTTTTATGAAAAAGAATGGGCTCCCAAAAATCCAAGGGATCATAATCGCGCTTTTCCAAGTCAATACGTCTCGCATGCTTCTTGGAACGATATCCGATTACCTCTCCGTCGCTGCCAGTCCCTTTCAAATCCACGGTGAAAGGCAACATCCCTGTTCTAATGGATCGCGCGTTCGTCTCGTGGTCACTGGAATCGACAATCTGGCCGTCATCGAGCAGCTTTTTCCATTCTTGGCTGGGAATAGGCTTCGCTTCCTCGCCGCGTGTGCGGCGAAATCTGAGCTGGTTCAAGCGCGTGCCGGTTTTTACCACGATGCTGAAACTACGAGGCGCGACCTCAATATAGAGGTCTCCCTTATAACCCTCCGTCACCCGATCAAAACTGGTGGCTTCGTCAGCGATTAGACGCGTCAAAATATCCAGCCTGCCCGTTGAGCTCTTCGGATTGGCAAATGCCGCCACATCACTTTTTAAATAAATGGATTCCAGCAGCGGGATGACGTACACCCGCCCCTTTTCCAGAACAGCGCCTTGACTAAGATCAATTTTAAAGTCGGCAAAGCGCTCGTCAAGCTGCTGCATTTTATCCAGCACCCTCATTCCCCTGCCGGGCAGAAAGCTTGTATCCACAGGATAAGCAAAACCGCCCAAGCGCAAATCAATACTGGCGGGCTGCACTTGGTCATCGTCAATCTTTGCGAGCCCCGTCCTGATCTCGCCGCTCGCCAGCATCTCTATAATTTTTTGACTCGGCAGGATGCCGGTATAGTCGCCCCCGCGCGAGGGTGCACTTAAACCAGGGTTGGCCGATAGGCCACGATTCGCTATCACATCATTCATTGGATTTACTCTTTGTCCGCCATTGAAATACCCTTAAAAACCGCTGATATTCGCGCAGTATCCTTTGATCCAGGCTACCAAAAACCCAGCGCACTGCTTTTCACCGCACCTTGCGGATTTTTATATTTTTACAACGCGCACATGCTTCGCATAAAAAATCGCGCACACATAAAACACGACTGACAGCAGCACCTCCCCCCCCGCGAGCCAGACAGTGATGCCTTGCCCCGCATAGGCATGCACGACACCATCCGTGAAGTAGAGCAAGATCAACATCGACGACCATTGATAGGTGTAACGCTTGCCGCGCAGAATGCCGAACAGGGGCAGCAGTAGTGGCACAATTTTTATCAGCAGAATCGTGCGCGAGGTGGGAGCAAGCCATGCCTCCCACACCAGGGTGAGGAAGATCAGCGCGATCAAACTAGCAATACAGCCGTAGTGCAGTCGGCGCAACACGGCGTTAGAAACCACGGATGAACACGGATGAGCACGGATAACAAAACCCCGCGATTGTCATGTTGATTTTATCTGTGTGCATCCGTGCTTATCCGTGGTTAGTTTTTAGAATTTTATTTTCCGCTTGCCAGTGCGACCAAACACTCGCGTGCAGCGCGCGCGTCGGCGACAAAGCCATCGAATTCGATACGCTGCAATTGCTCACCCACCCGCAAGTCAAAGCCATCGCTATCCAGGCCGACGAGCGTGATGGGCTCGCCGCTTGCGCCACGTGCGCGGCCAGCGTACACGGCGAGCGCATCGGCGTGTTCGGTGTTCATGTGGTCGAGGATGGCTTCTTCGCTATCGGTCAAGTGGCTGGCAACCGCCAGAAAATCTGCCGGGCTGACCCAACAAGCTTGCGCGAAACCCGCAATGAACCGCGCGGGTTGCGGCTCGATACGATAGAAGGCGAAATCCAATGCCAGCAATTTTGCCGCGTCGGGAAAATAGCGCAAATAACGCGCGCGGA
>JAYVBU010000242.1:0-2696 GCA_043750335.1 Betaproteobacteria bacterium
AGTCTGTTGCTGAATCTTCACGACAAGCTGAACAGGCAGCAAGCGATGTGCCGCCTTTGGGTTTTGCGTTGGGACAAGTGCACGGCGTCTATATCCTGGCGCAAAACGCGCTGGGCTTGGTGTTAGTGGATATGCATGCCGCGCATGAGCGCGTGGTGTATGAGAAATTAAAAAATGCACTCGATGCGCACATCGTGCCAACCCAACCCTTGCTCGTGCCCGCTGCGCTCACTGTCGGCCCACTTGAAGTGGCGACGGTGGAGGAGCAGGGCGATACCCTGCGCCAACTCGGCTTCGAGATGGCGGTGCTCTCGCCCAACAGCATCGCGGTGCGCGCGATTCCCGCCTTGCTGCATGACGCCGACCCCAGCGAGTTGGCGCGTGCCGTGCTGCAAGACCTGCGCGAATTCGGCGCCAGCCGTGTGCTCACTGAACGCCGTAACGAATTGCTCGCCACCATGGCCTGCCACGGCGCAGTGCGCGCCAACCGGCGGCTGATGCTGCCCGAGATGAACGCTCTGCTGCGGGAAATGGAAGCCACCGAGCGCGCCGACCAATGCAATCATGGCCGGCCGACCTGGTTTCAGATGACGATGCAGGACTTGGATAAACTCTTCATGCGCGGCAAATAAGTTGGGAAGCGGTGAGCAGGAAGCAGTGAGTGCTAATCATCAATAAATTTATTTACTTTCAGACAACCCATGACCTTACCGCTTACGGCTTCCCGCTCACCGCTCACCAAAAAATGGCCGGAGGCCATTTTTCTAATGGGCCCCACCGCCAGCGGCAAAACCGGCATCGCGGTGGCGCTGGTGCAACGCCTGCCGCTGGAAATCATCAGCGTCGATTCTGCGTTGGTGTACCGCCACATGAATATCGGCACCGCCAAGCCCGATGCCGCCACGTTGGCCATTGCGCCGCATCACCTGATCGACATCATCGAACCCACCGAAAGTTACTCCGCCGCGCAGTTTCGACACGATGCGCTGCGCTTGATGGCCGACATCACCGCGCGCGGTAAAATTCCCTTGCTGGTCGGTGGCACCATGCTCTACTTCAAAGCGTTGCGCGAAGGTCTGAGTGGCTTGCCACAAGCTGATCCCATTGTGCGCGCCGAACTTGATGCGCGCGCCGCTGAGATCGGCTGGCCTGCTATGCACGCCGAGTTGGCGCGGGTGGATCCTGAAACCGCCGCGCGGCTTCAACCTACCGACCCGCAGCGAATCCAGCGCGCGCTAGAAATATATGAAATCACCGGTGAACCGATGTCGCTCCTCCTGTCGCGCGAAGCGCCTGAGCCTTTGCCCTATCACACATTACCGATCGGGCTCATGCCGAGCGATCGCGCGGTACTGCATCAACGCATCGCTGATCGCTTCGATGCGATGTTGGCGCATGGCTTGATCGAAGAAGTGAAATGGCTGCGCGAGCGTTATGAATTGAATGCGCTCATGCCCGCCATGCGCTGCGTCGGCTACCGTCAGACTGGGCAATATCTGGACGGGGAATGCGATTACGACGCGCTGCGCGACAAGGGGCTTGCCGCCACGCGCCAGCTCGCCAAGCGGCAGATGACTTGGTTGCGCGGGATGGGCGATGCGGTGGTGATGAATTGCTTGGATGAGCGCCTTACCGAGCGGGTGGGGGAGACGGTGAAAAGATTTTTGAATGTGTAGTTAGCAGGCCTCTGCGCGCGAATACAACAAAGCTATTTACCTATGTTCGGTAGCGAACTGACTTGCTATTGCTGGGCTCCTAAGCTGGCCACTCATCTTACTTAGGAGGTTCACATGAAAGCGCAATCATTGTTGTTGGCGAGTCTGTTTGCGGTAGGTATTTTGGCGGGTTGTGCCACGCCGGATCAACGTCCGGTCAGCACCAACACGGGTTATAGCAACAATTATGTAGCCTATGGTGTCGTCGAATCCATCCAACAATCCAGCAACGGCATCGCGAATAGCGGAATCGGTGCAGGCACCATCATCGGCGGGGTAGTCGGCGGCGTACTGGGTAATCAAGTGGGCGGCGGCACGGGCAAAACCATCGCCACGGTTGCGGGGGTTGCAGGCGGCGCGCTGATCGGTCATGAAGTCGATAAAAGCCGCCAAGCAAATAGTCTTACGTACACCGTAAATGTGCGTTTGAATAACGGCGATTTACAAGCCATCCACCTGGATGGTATTAGTGATCTGCGCGTAGGCGACCGCGTTCGTATCGAGAACAATCAACTGTTTCGCTATTAACCAAATGCGGCCTTAGGGCCGCATGAAATTTTGCCTGCGTGGGTAAAAGTAACGCGACACTATCCGTGTCCGCAACTTATTTTTTAACCTGTGGAGCAACATCAATCGCGTTCCGGAAACAATCGGCAATATGCCGATTGTTTCTGGAAAATGCTATCCTGGACTCAATGAAATTTACTGAAGTTTTAGAGCAACTTAAGGCAGACGGCTGGTATTTGGTTGCCACGCGAGGCAGCCACCAGTAATTTAAGCATTCCGTAAAGCCTGGGCGAGTCACCGTGGCAGGCAAACCAAGCGACGACGTGCCTCCGGGTACGCTGAATAGCATTCTGAAACAGGCAGGGCTTAAAAAGTGAGGGGCTAACATGCGCTACGCTATCGTGATCGAGAAAACAGATACCAACTACGCTGCTTATGTTCCGGATTTGCCCGGTTGTATTGTCACTGCCGCAT
>JAYVBU010000243.1:0-5962 GCA_043750335.1 Betaproteobacteria bacterium
ATTCATAGTCACGCCACCTCCGGCTTGGCAGCGATGAGCCTCCTCAAGTGCGTAGAAAACGGTGCCACCATGCTGGACACCTGCAACTCATCATTTGGCGAAGGTGCTAGCCATTCCTCTACCGAGAGTATTGTTGCCGCACTCGCGGGCACTGAATACGACACAGATTTGAATTTAGGCCACTTGCAAGAAATCACCGCCTATTTCCGCGAAGTCAGAAAAAAGTACTGGCAGTACGAGAGTGCTTTTACCGGCGTCGATACGCGCGTGCTGGTGAATCAAGTACCGGGCGGCATGATCTCCAACCTCTCTAACCAGCTGAAAGAGCAAGGCTCGATCAACCGCATGGACGAAGTGCTGGCCGAGATTCCGCGCGTACGCGAGGACTTGGGCTTTCCGCCCTTGGTCACACCCACTTCGCAAATCGTCGGCACCCAAGCCGTGCTTAATGTGCTGACCGGTGGGCGCTATAAAACTGTCACCACCGAAGTGAAACACTATTTGCAAGGCCAGTACGGCAAAGCGCCTGGCAAAATCAATCAACAAGTTCGCAGCATGGCCATTGGCAGCGCGGATGTAATCGAATGCCGTCCTGCCGATATGCTCGAACCCGAATTCGACAAACTTCGCGGTGAAATCGAAGGCTTGGCGAAATCGGAAGAAGATACGCTGACCTACGCGATGTTCCCTGATCTGGCGCGCACCTTTTTCCAAGAACGCGCAGCGGGTACGCTCAAAGCTGAACCTCTGCTGTCGAAAGAAGCCGCGCAACCCGGCGCTAATCGTTACGCGCCGAATGAATTCAAAATCACACTACATGGCGAGACCTATCACATCAAGCTCACCGGCAGCGGCCAGGCGGGTGAAGATCAGCGCCCATTTTATGTATCCGTCGATGGCGTAAACGAAGAAGTCTTTGTCGAAACCTTAAGCGAAATTGAAATTGGTGTCAGCGGCTCTAACGGCAGCCGCGCCAAAACAAAATCCACTGAAACTCCGAGCGGCCGCCCCCGCCCCGCGCACCAAGGCCACGTCACCACCGCCATGCCCGGCACCATCGTCGATGTGCTGGTAGAAAATGGCAAAAAAGTAAAAGCAGGCGACCCGGTGTTGGTGATCGAAGCCATGAAAATGGAAAATGAAATTCAAGCCCCGATCAGCGGCACGATCATTGGCGTGTTCGTGAAAAAGGGCGACTCGGTAACACCGGATGAATCGCTGGTTGAAATTCAACCTGAATCCTAAGCAAAGCTGAGGCGGTATGGTGCAATTAGTTCTGGCTTCCTCTTCGCCCTATCGACGCGAATTGCTCTCGCGGCTGCAAATCCCTTTTGAAGTTATCTCGCCCGATGTGGATGAGACCCCATTGTCCAATGAAGCCCCGCAAGACACCGCGCTACGCTTAGCGCAACTTAAAGCGCGCGCCGTAGCAGCAAAATATCCCGACGCACTCATCATCGGCTCCGATCAAGTCGCGCTGCTCAACGGGCAACAACTCGGCAAGCCACATACCTTCGAGAATGCCAAGCGGCAATTGCTCAATGCGAGCGGCCAGACCGTGGTGTTTCACACCGCGCTGTGTTTGCTCAATAGTCGTAGCGGCAATATGCAAGCTTGTGTGGTTCCAATAAGCGTGAAATTTCGTACGCTGAGCGAAGAACAAATCACGCGGTATCTGGAAAAAGAGCAACCCTATAATTGTGCCGGTAGTGCGAAGTCGGAAGGTTTGGGTATTGCGCTGATTGAACGCTTTGAAGGCGAGGATCCGAATGCGCTGGTGGGTCTGCCGTTGATTGCCTTGGTAGGGATGTTGAATATTGAAGGGGTGGCTGTTCCATAGTGACCCCAGGCACCCTCTATCTCATCCCCTCCCCCTTAGGAGAATCCGCGCTCGGCACGATTCTCCCTGAGCACGTGCGCGCCATTGCCGCAACGCTGGACACTTTCGTCGTCGAACACCCTAAGACCGCGCGCGCGTTTCTAAAACAAATCGGCACGCAGACGCCATTGCAGCAATTAAATCTACTCGTGTTGGACGAGCACACGCCAGAAACCGAATTGGCAACGCTGCTTGCCCCCCTACTCGCAGGAAAAAATGTGGGGCTGATTTCTGAAGCCGGATGCCCGGCTGTGGCTGATCCGGGTGCCAATCTCGTGCGGCTTGCACACCAGAAAAAAATTCGTGTGGTTCCTTTGGTCGGTCCATCTTCAATTTTGTTGTCGCTCATGGCAAGCGGTCTATCCGGCCAGCATTTTGCCTTTCACGGCTATTTGCCGGTGGATAAGACGGAGCGCAAAAAGAAACTTCAGGAATTGGAGCAAGCTTCAGCTAGCCGCAATGAAACCGAAATATTCATTGAGACGCCGTATCGAAATCGGCAGATGTTGGAAGCGATTTTGGAAACATGCGGCGTATCCACCCTGCTTTGTGTGGCAGTTGATGTGACGCTTAAAACAGAAATGATTCAGACTAAAACGGTAGCCGAGTGGAAGAAAGCGTTGCCAGAAATCGACAAGCGGCCCGCCGTGTTTCTTTTACTCGCGCCGGTTTTGAAAAAAACTAAAGCTCTTTAAACGCCGCGATCTGATCCAGGCGCAGCGTTTCTTCCGCCTCTCCACCATCTCGAATTTTCAGCCATTCCGCGCCGCCCTTGGTGTAAACATCCAGCACTAGACCGATCAGCTCGCGGCCATCTTTTAGTTTTAAATGCAGGGGAATGCGCCGCAATACGGCGAATTCAAGACGTTCGTGTTGCATGCAGGCAATGGGTTGGTAATCCATGTGGCTTAACGCAGCTGTGTGCTAAGTCCCGGCAATACCGCTTCTGCCGCCGCTGCGCCAAAGCGTTTGGCGAAGCGATCAGTGATGCTTTGGCGCGGGGTGTAGTCCACGATGTCTTCGGCCTTAATTATTTCACGCGCCACAAAATCTGCGCTGCCGATCGCATCAGCCAAGCCAAGCGCGATGCTGCGTTCACCAGTCCAAATCAAGCCGCTGAACATGCCTTCGGTTTGTTTCAGGCGCGCACCGCGACCGTTTTTTACGGTCTGAATAAACTGCTCGTGAATCTCGCCCAGCATGGTTTGTGCGTGGGTTTTTTGCCGCGGATCGACTGGAGAAAAAGGATCGAGGAAGCCTTTGTTTTCGCCTGCTGTCATCAAGCGGCGTTCGACGCCGAGCTTTTCCATGGAGCCGGTAAAACCAAAGCCATCCATCAACACACCGATGGAGCCGACCAGGGACGCTTTATCGACGTAGATTTTATCCGCTGCGACGGCAACGTAATAGCCACCCGATGCACAGATATCCTCTATCACGGCGTAGAGTGGAATAGTCGGATACTTCGCGCGCAAGCGTTTGATTTCGTCGTTAATCTGCCCCGCTTGCACCGGGCTGCCGCCAGGACTATTGATACGCAGAATGACGCCTTTGGTGTGTTTGTTTTTGAATGCGGCTTGTAAGCCCTCGATCACGCGTTCGGCGCTAGCTTGGTTGCCGGGCGCGATGACGCCTTCCAAATCTACCAACGCAGTATGTGTTTTTGCGCTGGGCAAATCGGCGCCATTCATTAATCCCAGCACCATGATTAAAATGAAGGACAAATAAACAAAGCCGAGGGTTTTGAAAAAGATGCCCCATTTGCGCGCCCGAGCTTGCTCGGTGACCGCCGCCAGTGCAACTTTTTCTAAGGTTTGACGTTCCCAATTTTCCGATTCTGCCATGCTATTAGTTTCCTTCGATGAGATAGACATTGCCGTCGCGCTCTACGACGAGCAGTTTGGTGAGCCGACGTCCAACACAAGGACCGGCCATGCACAAACCCGACTCCGGTGCATACATCGCGCCATGTGTAGCGCAGATGAAGTATAGCCCCGAATCATCGAAAAACGCTCCATGATTGAAGTCGAGTTCCACCGGCACATGCGCGCATTGATTTAAATATGCGACGGCGCACCCCCTGTAACGCGCTACAAAAGCGGGCGTTGTACTACCCGCCCACTGCACGTCGAAGCACACACACAAGCCGCCATCCTCCAGCACGTTGGAGGCGCAAATCAGGCGTAGCGAAGTAGCCATGTTTCCAGCTCACGAATAGTGCTCACGCAGCCAAGCGGCGAATGTGACAGTAAATCAGCGCGAGAATGCGCGCCATAATCCACAGCAAGCGAAGCGACTCTGGCATTTTGTGCCATGAGTAAATCATGGCTGGTGTCGCCGATCATCAAGGTACGATCAATCGCTGCGCCGAGTTCATCCATGAGTTGTTCCAGCATTTCCGGATGCGGTTTGGAAAAGCATTCGTCCGCGCAACGTGTTGCATGGAAATAAATACCCAAGCCAGTGTGATCCAACACACGATCCAGACCGCGCCGACTTTTACCCGTAGCCACGCCGAGTAAAAACCCCGCCGCATGCAAATCGCGCACAAGGGCATCTGCGCCCGCGAACAAGGGAATCTCATGATCCTTGCCTAAATAGTAATAACGGTAGCGATCAATCAAGTGTGCGTATTCTGATTCTGGTAATTGCGGCAACAGATGTGCAATCGCTTCATTCAGCCCTAGGCCGATGATATGGCGCGCTGCGTCGTCGGTAGGTTCTTCCAAACCAAGATCGCGGCAAGCGCCCTGGATGGAATGGACGATAGTGCTGGTGGAATCCATCAGGGTTCCATCCCAGTCGAATACGATGAGGTCGAATTGTTTTGGCATTTTTTTCATTCTTGAAACCACGGATACACACAGATACACACGAATAAAGGCAAAACCATGCTGGCTGTATCCGTGCTCATCTGTGTGTATCCGTGGTTCCTAAGTTTTTTAAAAATCCTTGCAACTCTTTTGGTAGCGGCGCTTCCAGCTGCATCCGCTCACCCGATAGTGGATGCATAAATGACACAGAAAATGCATGTAAAAACATGCGTTTCAAGCCCTGTTTGGCGATTTGTTTGTTCAGCGGAAAGTCGCCGTATTTATCGTCTCCGGCAATCGGGTAGCCCAGATGCGCCAAGTGAACGCGGATTTGGTGCGTACGTCCTGTCTTCAGCTCGCATTCGAGCAAAGTGTAATCAGAAAAGGATTGGCGTAAATAAAAAATGGTATGCGAGGCTTTACCGTCTTCGGCCACGGAGACGCGCCGCTCGCCCTCTTCGGTCAGGTATTTGTGTAATTTCAGCTTTACGGCGCGTTTTTGATCGCGCCATACCCCTTTGACCAGGGTTAAATAGCGTTTTTCCACCTCCCCATCCCGGAACATGTCGTGCAACTTGGTCAGGGCCGCGCGCTTTTTGGCCAGAATCAGTACACCGGAGGTTTCTCGATCGAGGCGATGGGCGAGTTCCAGGAATTTGAGCGTTGGCCGCTCCAGACGCATTTGCTCGATTACCCCGCGCGAGATGCCACTACCACCGTGTACCGCCATGCCTGCGGGTTTGTCGATGAGCAGCAAGGCATCGTCTTCATATAAGACGACCTTGTCCAATTGGGCGGTAACCGGATGGGGGGAAACGGGCACCACAGGCTTCGCCGCCACCCGAATCGGCGGGATACGGACTTTATCGCCCAGGGCCAAGCGGCAGGTGGCATCAACGCGCCCGCTGTTAACCCGCACCTCGCCACTGCGCAAAATTCGGTATATATGACTTTTGGGTACGCCCTTAAGCTGGCGCATGAGAAAGTTGTCGATACGCTGCCCGGCAGCGTTTTCGTCAATCTCAAGCCAAGTCACGGCTTCTTTGCCTAAATCCTTCATTATGCTTATACTGCGCCTTCCGGTACTGGCTGCGAATAGCGTCGAAGGCGCGTTCGAGACCCTTACCGGACGACTCTAGTTCCATTATGCGTGGTGCATTATTTGCACATTTAGAGTGGCTCTTGGCACGGCTTGCGTAGGCATGGCGATATACCAAGTAGCCCCGCGCCGATGTGGCTTAGTCGAACAAGTGGTTAACTCGCTCACCAC
>JAYVBU010000244.1:0-2680 GCA_043750335.1 Betaproteobacteria bacterium
AGTTTGGTGACTCGTCTGCCTGCTGCAAATTAAATCTTGTTGTCCTTAAGGGCCGGGAGCTTGCTCCCGGCCCTTTTCATTTTCATTTCCCCAAAGCAATAAAAAGGCCGCCCGAAGGCGGCCAAGGGTCGTGCTGAGGAGGAGATGCGGAGCGTTATTTCACCTTGAAGCCGGTGATCTTGATGATGTCGTCGGTGGCGTAATCGTCCACGGTCGTCATCAGGCTGTCGTCCGAGTGCTGCACACTGACATAGGCGGTCTTGCCGTCGGGTGAGAACAGGAAGCCGGTCGGCTCGGCCGAGCTGTCTTTCACCGACAGAATCTTCACGCAGCCATCGCTCTTGATGTCGCGATCCGCGCCATCGGGCAGGCAGGCGAAGACGTCGCCGTTGTTGTGATCTTCGATCACGTACAGATTGCCGGTCGTGGGCTGGAAGGCGAGGTTGTCGAATGAGTTGAAGTCAGTATCGCCTTCGACGAAGCGGTTCACGACAACCGTGCGACTGCTGCTGGCGCTCAGGGGCGCGCTGTCCACGGCGCACACCACTTCGGCGAAATTACTTGCGCCTTCATTGCCGGTGTTGGCCCAGCAGAAGCGCACCGCATCCGGGTTGGCGGCATCCAGGTAGTGTGGGTCGAGGTGCAGGTCTTCGGGGCGGTAGTAGCCGGTGGCGCCATTGGTGTTGGCGTCGGCGCGGGCCGTGGCGGCATTGACCGAAACCCAGCCGCCGTTGCCGATTTCGCAACCCTGGCCAAATTGCTGCTTGCTGTTGACGCAGGATACCTGGAGCGCATAGACCGCACCGGCGACGAGTGGCGATTGGCTCAGATCGGTGATGGCGCCAGCGTCGGCTGCGCGCGCGACGGCGGGTACGAACTTGAACATCGCGCCGCCATCGGCGTTCGATGTGCCGCCGGGACGCAGCTCGTCGCCGCCGATCACTACGCCGCTGGGCAGCACTTCCAGGCCTTCCCACGCCATGGTGGGCAGGGCGGCGCGCTTGGCCACGTGCGCCGGATCGCTCACCGCGCCGGTCGCGCGGTCGGTGACGGCGACATCGGTCAGGCTAAGGGGGTCGAAGATTTCATAGGCGGCGCCGTCATCGGCTTCCTCGGTGGCAAGCACCGTGCCCCAGGGCGTGGTGCGAATGCCGTCGCAGCGATCCATGCCGCGCAGCAGCGTTTTCACTTCGCCGGTGGCGAGGTTAACGCTTTGCACGGCGGGGTTGAGCTTGCCGCTGACCAGGGTTTCCAGATCGCCCTCGACGCAGTTGATGAGGTGGGTCGGGTTGCTGGCGGGGTAGAAGGCCATCATGTCGGTGTGGTTTGCGGCATTGCGCGTCAGGTATTCGACTTTGAGACCGTCGGCTGCCAGTATCTGGTCTTCGGCGGTTTGCGAGGCGGTGCGGTAGGCGCCGCTGGTGGCGGGCGCGGAAGCGTCGAGCGGCGCGGCCACGCCGAACAGCATTTTCGAGTTAGTGGCGAGATGTTGCTGAACCGACAGGCCGAAATCAAAGGTTTCGGCGCAGGCCGTACCGGTCATGCCGGCGAGCGCGAGCGTCAGCGCGAGGGAAATCTTGTTGCGTTGCATGTTGCCTCCTGATGGGTGGGGTGAAGGGATGCACACAAATGTAAGCGGGAAACTTTGCGTTTGTATTTCAACCGGGTGATGCCTGCGTGACAGAGGTGGAGCCGTGCTAGGTATTTGGCTTTGGACTTGCTATGTCTTGGCCCGCTCGCTTAGCATAGCTGTCCAACAACCGGTTTCCTTATGCGCCCTTCGATCACCTTTCATTTTGTCTTGAGCTTCCTGTTGAGCTTCCTGTCGAGCTTCCTGCCTGGGGCGGTTCATGCTGATATCTACGGCTACACCGACGGGGCGGGTACGCTCGTGCTCTCCGACGTGAAGCACGACAATCGTTACGGCTTGCTCTTGCAAACCGAAATCAAAAAAAATCCCGCACTGGCGGTTCCGCTCAGCGGCGGCGGTATTAATTGGGCGAATCAGAAACGCTATGCCGCGCTGGTGGCGCAAACCGCAAAAACTTATCAATTGGATGAAGCGCTGCTGCATGCTTTGATTTCGACTGAATCCGGCTATGAGCCGAGTGCCTTGTCGAAAAAGGGAGCGATTGGCTTGATGCAAGTTATGCCCGACACCGGCAAGCGCTTTGGCGCGCAGGATTTACACGACCCCGCACAAAACCTGGCGGCAGGCGCGCGTTATCTACAAGCGCTGATGCGCCAATTCAATAACGATTTATCGCTGTCGCTGGCTGCTTACAATGCGGGCGAAAACGCTGTGCTGCGTTACGGCAAACGCATCCCGCCGTATCGGGAGACACAGCAATACGTGCCGCGCGTATTGGCGCTATATAAAAAATTTCAGGCTAACTCATGATCGTTACCGCAACGGCCTTACCCGAAGTGCTGGTGATCGAACCCAAGGTATTTGGCGATACGCGCGGCTTTTTTTACGAGAGCTATAACCGGCGTACCTTTAGTGAGGCGACAGGTCTAAATGTCGATTTTGTGCAGGACAATCACTCGCGTTCGGCCAAAAATGTGTTGCGCGGCCTGCATTACCAACTGGAACAAGCGCAAGGCAAATTGGTGCGGGCAACGCTCGGCAGCGTATTCGATGTGGCGGTGGATATTCGCAAACAGTCGCCTAATTTTG
>JAYVBU010000245.1:0-2668 GCA_043750335.1 Betaproteobacteria bacterium
GCACTTCACCGTTTAAACCCCTTAATAATATGTTGCTGACGTCGGCTCACCGGCAGCTGCTCTGCCATGCCGCGGATGCGCGCTACCCAACCACTGCCCGCGCCCTCGCCCTCCTCCGCAGCAAGCTCAACGCGCTCGAAGCCTTCGATGAAATCCCGCGCGAGCAGGCAGTTGCGATGGATGCGCACGAAGCTTTCTGCAAATTCGTTTTCCAATTTCACCAGTGATTCTTCCAGCAGGTATTCCTTTTCCAGGGTGCGCACGGTGACGTACTTCAATTCAGCTTTCAAAAACACGACATCCGCCAGGGGAACCAGCAGGATACGGCCCCGCTCGCCGATAGAAATATGTGTACGCGCCTTGCCTGCTGCGCTTTTTAACGCCTCCATGCGTGGCGCGGTGAGGGCGCGGGCCTTGAGCAATGCGGCGACCAAACGCTCCGGGCGAATCGGTTTGAGTAAATAGTCGATGGCGTTGACTTCAAACGCCTGGATCGCGTAATCGTCAAACGCGGTGGTAAAAATCACCGCTGGAGCTGGTTCCAGACGAAGCAAATGTTCCGCGGTCTCGATGCCATCCATGACCGGCATGCGAATATCGAGCAGGAGCACCTGCGGCTGGCTCGCTTCAAGCAAGGCGATGGCTTCTTTGCCGTTGGCGGCTTCACCCACCACGATAAGCGGCAATGCACCGCTACTGTCGGACAGCACATCGCGCAGGCGGCGGCGGGCCGGGGCTTCGTCGTCCACGATCAAAATCCGCAGCGGAGTATCGTTCATACCTGCTCCGCTTTTACGTAAGGCAGCGTAATGTGAACTTGGTAATGGTTGCCTTGCACTTCGCATTTCAAACGCGCCTCCGCATCGAAATGCAGCTGCAAGCGCTCGCGAATATTTTGCATCGCCATTTTATTGCCGACGTGGTGCGAACCTGTTTGCAAATAGGGGTTTTTAATCACGAGATTGACTTGGTCGCGGCTGTGAAAAATATTGACCGAGATTTCTCCCGGCTCAGCCGACGGCTCAACCCCGTGATACACCGCATTCTCTAGCAGCGGTTGCAGAACCAAGGGCGGAACCATGGCGTCTTTGGGCATATTGTCGATGTGCCAGGCGATTTGCAGGCGATCTCCCAGGCGCAAGTGCTCTAATTCCAAATACTGCCAGCACAGATTGACTTCATCTTCTAAGCGCACCAGCTCGCGGTTTTCTTTCATCAACACGCGAAATAAATCGGCTAAATCCTGCAAGGCGCGTTCGGCGCGCACGGGCTCGTTACGCACCAGACTCATCACAGCATTGATACTATTAAACAAGAAGTGCGGTCGGATGCGCGCTTGCAGCGCTTGCAACCGCGCCTCGCCGATAGCGGGTGAGAGGATACGGCTACGCATATTAAAATAGAGCAGCAAAACAGCGCTGACCATGAGCGTCAGCAACCACGCCTGATCTAAGCGCCCCGCGCCTTCAAACAGAAAAAGCCGCTGCTGCAACAATCTATGCACCGCGCTAACACAGATCAGGGCCAAGCCCAGCACCGCCACCACGCCATAGCGATACGGCAGACGCAACAGGAATTTTTTAAACAAACACAACAAGATCACGCATGAAAGCAACGCCGGTTGCAACATGAGCGAGACCTGCTGCACCTCTGCCCACAGCGCAGCATAGCCGCTCACGCGCACCAACGCCGCAGCCACGCCCATGATGTTTACGATCACCAGTACGCGCAGCATCACGCCCAGGTTACAGAAGTCCGGCAGCGTGACGGGGTAGTCATTGTTTTGATTTATACTTGGCATCTACCTATTGTGGTTAAGGCCTATTCCCGATGCAAGAAAAACCCGCAGAAGACACCCCAAACAGCGGCGCATGGTCCGGACGCTTTAGTGAGCCGGTGGACGAATTAGTAAAACGCTTCACCGCCTCGGTCGCTTTTGACAAGCGGCTGGCACTGTTCGACATTCAAGGTTCGCTCGCCCACGCGCAAATGCTATTTGAAGTAGGGCTTCTCTCTGAGCTCGACTTAGGCAATATCCGGCTTGGCATGACGCGCATCCAAAGCGAGATCGCGTCCGGCAAGTTTCATTGGTCGGTCGATCTGGAAGACGTACACATGAATATCGAGCGCCGTCTGACCGATCTGGCAGGCGACGCGGGCAAACGGCTGCACACCGCGCGCAGCCGCAACGACCAAGTAGCCACCGACATCCGCCTTTATTTACGCGACGCCATCGACCGGCTGCTGGATCGCATCCGCGCCTTTCAGCTTGCGCTGCTCGACTTAGCCGACACGCATGCCGACACCGTGATGCCCGGTTTCACACACCTGCAAGTAGCACAACCGGTCACTTTTGGGCATCACCTCATGGCCTATGTCGAGATGTTAAAACGCGATGCGGGTCGCCTCAGCGATGCGCGCAAGCGCGTCAATCAACTGCCGCTGGGCAGCGCCGCGCTGGCGGGCACGAGCTACCCCATTCAACGCGAGCGGGTGGCACAATTACTCGGCTTTGACGGCCTGTGCGAGAACTCGCTCGACGCCGTATCCGACCGCGACTTTGCGATTGAAACAACCCACGCCTGCGCGCTCATCATGATCCATCTCTCGCGCTTTTCCGAAGAGCTGATCTTATGGATGAGCCCGCGCTATGGCTTCATCCGGCTGG
>JAYVBU010000246.1:0-2656 GCA_043750335.1 Betaproteobacteria bacterium
TTGTGCCAAGAACGGCGGCGCGAGCTCTCAAACCAAGGCAAGCCGTCCAAGGGAAATTCATCTGCACGACAAAGCGGCCCGCGCCGCAATGGCAATGGCAGTAGCAGTAGAGCCCGTGCAGGTAACGGTTTAAGTGGCCGAGCAGCCGCTCAAGCACGGCGCGAAGAACTCTGTCTCAATGGTCGCGGCAATAGTCCCGCCTGCCGCCCCGCGGGGCGAGTCCGGACTGCAGTCGCCACACCGACCAAAGTGGAAGAAGGCAGCACCTTGCGTGGCACGTTAGTCACCGGCACGCAGGTCGAACGCAATGGCAAGGTAACGGGGATCGAAAACGGTAGTTGCCGAGCGATCACCGGCACCGAATACATTGGCGCTGATCAGTATGCGCAGTTATGCACAACGATACCGTCCCCCGCCCCGGCTAAAGTGAGCAACAGCAGCACCAGCCGAGGCCAACGTGTAAGCGGTACCGAAGTCGGTCGCAGCATGCAGGTAACGGGCGAAGAGCCAGGCGCTTGCAAAAGCATCACCGGCACTGAATACATCAGCTCAGAACAATTTGAATCTTTTTGCTCAACCAAGCCTACACCCGGCCCGGCTAAAGTGGGCGTGTTTGCGACACGCGCCGGGCTGAACGTCTCGGGCACTGAAGTAGGTCGCAGCACGAAGGTCACCGGCGATGAACCCGGCGCCTGCCTCAAGTTAACGGGCATTCAGTACTCACAGTCACATATGTCTGGCATTGTTTGCCAAGGCACCGGCGTGCCGCACAAAGTGAGCGTAATGAGTACGGCGCGAGAGAACCCGGTAACGGGAACGAACGTTGCCGTTGGAGTCATAGTAACCGGTAGTGAGTATGGCGCTTGCGGCAACGTAACCGGTACTGAATATGCCGGGTTAGAGCAGTATCAAGGTTGCAACCGTGAGCCAATTTTAACTCCGGAAAAGTCCAAGGTTTTACGTACTTGGCGCGACCAGACGGTTTCCGGTATGACGGTAGAGCACAACCCCAGGGTAACCGGAGATGAATACGGCGGATGCCAACCTATCTCTGGTACTGAATATATCGGTCCTGGCCAGTATGCAGAATTTTGCATGGCTGATGACGTGATGGCTTCGCGAGAACGCATTGCCACACGGCATGGCGCTGCGGGTGCGAGCATGACTGGGGTACGTCAAAGCGCTGAGAATAAAGTCACGGGGAAAGCTCGCGGTGGAGCACAGCGACTGAGCGGCACATCCTATTCGGACGGCGTGCAACAATCGCTATCTGGCGCGGTGGGTATGAGCCAGCATCATTTAGCGCGCGGCCCTGCCGACCGCAATAAGTTAAATGTGGGAAACGCTGCAGCCCCTGTGCAAAGCAGTTTCAGCATAATGTCCCCTGCGCGTAGCGCACAAGAAAGTCAACTGAGCCGCGTTACCAACGCCTCCTTTAGCACGCAAGGCCGCATCACCGGCCCGGTTAATTTGGCTACAGGATTGGTTTCAGGCACGCCGGAGTTCCGCTATCGGGACGATAACGCCGTCGCTCAGCCTGCCGCAAAGGAGTTGGCGTCTGTAATTGCACCCGTTAGCCGTGTGACGGGAGAAGGTCGTGAGACCGGTTTTACCATCACTGGCGCCGTTTGGCAGCGTGGTCGCAGCACGACCGGCACGGAAGGCACTTCTGCGAAGCGACGCAACCCTACCATGCGCGGTGATCAGCGCGGCATGGCGGGAATGCAAGTCCCTGCGATGAAGGATCGTGAACATCTACAAGTGCCACCGAGCAAAGTCACCGGCAGCAGTGGTAATGCGGCCACCGGTTCAACGATCACCTACTCTGGCGGCGCGCGCGGATAAATTTCATGAATACTCGAAACCGACCTCGGCGCAGCACAAGCACGACGACTGGGCGCCCCACCGCGTTTGGGCTGGGAACACCTACGGGCGCTCTACAAGGACGGCAGCGGGGATATGCGCCAACAGTGGCGGCCGAGCCCAATCTTGCGTGCACCACGCAGAGTGGACGTTTATGCCGCCATCCATTGACAAATGATATGGAGAACCAGCGCTTGTTGGCGCACGAGCAGAACATAAAGGAACGTTTCGCCAATATCGTGCCCGTGTTAAAGCGCATTGGCGGCTTACAACATGCCGCCGACTTTGTCGAGCAGGCGCAAGCGATTGCGCTGCAAGAACTGGGTTTTGAATTGTCCACGTCGGTTCTCGCTGACGCGTGGGTGACCGAGCTGGATATGCGCGCCTTGTACGGTGAGAGTGTGTTGAACACCTTGCGGTTGCTAGCTGAAAACACCCACACAGCGGTCTCGCCCGAGACAACCGGCGTTGATGAAGCCATGTCATTTATGCTGGATATCGGTTATCACGCAGTGGATATATCACCCTGTTCCGATGGCCGCTTGAAGGGTTTCGTGAGGTACATTTTGCGTTTGCCAGCGGAAGCGGTGCGTAGCCGCAAGTCCTACGCCGGTGCGATGTTTGATGTGGAAGCCAATGTGAAGCGTTGGGTTGAAGTCGAGTTAATGCGATTTCGCGAAGGCCGTCCGGTCACGGCAGACGTGGGTACCCGATACTTGAAAATGGTGGTGTATCACACCAGTAGCTCTGATCCTGCGCATGAAGGCTGCGCTGCCCACGGCAGCAATGAGAA
>JAYVBU010000247.1:0-5868 GCA_043750335.1 Betaproteobacteria bacterium
GCTGCCACCGCAGCGTATTATTTTCCGCCTGCCAGCAGTAAGTAGATCAACAGTAAATTGAGCACAAAAGATACGAGCGCCAGCGTTTGCCACACTGCAAGCGGGTTGCGCGCCATGATCGGCGTGGGTGGCAGCGCGGCCAATGGCTGCATTTCGCCGTGTTCTAGCGCGATCAGCATTTCTTCTGTTGTCTCGAAGCGCTGCACCGGGTCGCGTGCTATTGCTTTCAATAAAATCGTTTCGAGCCATTGCGGAATATCGGGCCGGTAGCGCGTGGGCGGAACTGGCTCGCCGAAACGAGGATGTTGAAATGGCTCGATTTCACCGTAAGGATATTTGCGCGTGAGCAAGTGATATAGGGTCACGCCTGTGGCGTATAAATCGCTCTGCACCGTGGCAGTAGCGCCCGCAAACATCTCGGGGGCAATGAAGCTCGGTGTACCCGCATTACCGCGCGCGCTGTCTTCGGTCCACGGATTCATGGCCACGCCCAAATCCAAAATACGCAGCTTGCCCTCTACATCGCTGTGCAAATTCGCGGGCTTGATGTCGCGGTGGATCACATGCAAACGATGCAACGCGGACAGCCCTTTTGCAAGGCGTATGCCGATCTGCGCGACGTCGGCCACAGAAAAATGCTGGCCTTGATCCAAGCGCTGTTGCAGTGTTGCGCCCTCGTGGTAACTCATGACGTAATACAGGGCGCTGCGCGCACCTGCCGCTTGCGGCACGACTTGGGGAAAGTAATGCGCCAAGACGCGCTTGGCCAACCACTCTTCCATCAAGAGCCCGGCGCAACTCGCCGCATCATCGGCCAGTAGGGGTTGCAGCGTTTTGAGCACCAATACCTGCTGCGTTTCGACTTGGCGCACTTTGTATAAACGCGAGGCGCGCGAATCGTGCAAGCTTTCCAATACTTCAAAACCGTCGATGCGATCACCGGGCTTTAAGCGCGGTGGCAGCGGCAGTGTGTTGCCTTCGGCGAGAAAATCATTGAGTGACTCCTCACCCAAGTTTTCAATTTTCGTCACGAGCGCTGTCGCATTGTCTTGCCCACCGCGCTTGATGGCGTTTTCTACCAGCGCTTCGGCGGCGCGCTGCGGGTCACGGTGCAGCAATAACAGCTCGTGCATCGCTTGCTCGCCCAGTGGCTCCCACACGCCATCTGTGAGTAGGCAAAATACATCGCCGACATGCAACTCGCCATCGGCGTAATCCACCGACAAAAAATCATCTAGTCCCACGGCGCGCTTCAACACATGTTGCATGCCGGGACGATCCCAGACGTGATCGGTAGTGAGCTGCGTAAACTGTTCGCCGCGCAGGCGATAGATGCGCGAGTCGCCCACATGCGCGGTGTAGTAGCGGCTTCCGCGCAGAATCAGCGCGCTTAAGGTCGTCGCCATCCCGGCGAATTCACGCCGTGAATTGGCTTGCGCCAGTAGCCAGCGATTGATCGCCGTTAAAATTTTGTCGAGCGCGTAGGGCACTTCCCAGGTGTCGGGCGTGGCGTAGTAATCGGAGAGCGCTCCACGCACAGTGAACTCTGCCGCCTCGCGCCCCGCCTCGCCGCCGCCCACGCCATCGGCGATGGCTAGCAGCGCGCCTTTCATTTGCGTGAGTTGGGGCTCGGGCGTGACGCAGCCGGCGTAGTCTTCATTTTGTTCGCGGCTACCGATATGCGTGGCCTGGCCGACAATGATTTGGAGATGCATGGGATGGGATTGTAACCACGAAGCAAGGCAAAATCTTTCGCCACAGAGAAGATTTTGGGGAGGGGTTCCTCTATGCGTCTGCGATCTCTGTGGCAAAAATATCAGATTTTCGCCGCCGTTAGATGCGCCGCACCCCAGGTGGTGCGCCAACGCGTCTTCACGCTGGATAGACCGATCAGCGCCAACACCGCCAGTCCAGCGAAGATAACGAAGCCAATTTGATAGCTGCCGGTGAGTTCTTTGGCGTAGCCCAGGCTCGATGCAAGATAGAACCCGCCCACACCGCCCGCCATGCCAACCATGCCGGTCATCACGCCGATCTCTTTGCGAAAGCGCTGCGGTACCAGTTGAAATACCGCGCCATTACCCATGCCCAACGCGAGCATCGCGGCGATGAATACGCTTAACGCCATCCATGCCTGCGAGAAACCGAAGCTCACGACGAACAGAAAAATCGCCGCCAGCGAGTACATGACCAGCAAGGTGCGAATGCCGCCGATGCGATCCGCCACCGTGCCGCCGATGGGGCGCACCAGAGAGCCGGCAAACACGCAGGCGGCGGTGAAGTAGCCCGCCACCACTGCGCTCAAACCATACTGCGTGTTGAAGTAGATGGTGAGCGAGGATGCTAGGCCTACGAAACCGCCGAAGGTGACACCGTAAAAAAACATGAACCACCAAGCATCTTTATCTTTCAACACGGCTAGATATTGGCTTAACGATTTAGCGGGCGGACATTCCGGCGCATCCTTGGCGAATACTAAATACACTACGAAGGCGATGCTCAAGGGGATCATTGCTAAGCCGAACACATTTTGCCAGCCGTACCAAGTCGCCAGCGTGGGCGCGAACAAGGCCGCCAACACCGTGCCCGAATTGCCCGCACCAGCAATGCCGAGCGCCGTACCCTGATGCTCCGGTGGATACCAGCGCGATGCAAGCGGTAAAGCCACCGCGAACGACGCGCCCGCGAAACCCAAAAACCCCCCGAGTAGTAATATCTGCTCATAACTATGAATGCCGAATAACCAGGCAAAGCCCAAGGCTGCAAGCACGATCACTTGTCCAATCGCACCCGCGAGTTTGGGCTTGAGGTGATCTACCAACACACCCATCACGATGCGCAACATCGCGCCCGCTAAAATCGGCGTCGCGACCATCAACCCTTTTTGCGCCGCATTCAGATGTAAATCTTGCGCGATCTGCACCCCGAGCGGCCCGAGCATCACCCACACCATGAAGGCGAGATCAAAATATAAAAACGCGGCAAACAAAGTCGGTGGATGGCCCGCTCTCCAAAATTCCTTATTCATGAAACTGCTCCCGATAGTAAAAACATATATCGGAGATGTATTGCACGAGCTGTGCCAGATCAAATCGTTTAATTAAAAGACACGTTGAATCAGTGTATTGCGCCCCAATTTAATATGTGCCAATAACTTTTTACGCACCAGTTTGACTCTTCACGCACCAGAATGGGACGGTGACTAGGGTTTATTCACCAAGAAGATGCGCCTAGGTTCTTTTCCACTAATGTCAGGAAGAAAGACCATAGGCAACGCACGAAGACGAGCAGATTATGGGGTTCTGCTTAGTGCTGGAAGGGGACGGATAGATTTAGGCAGTGATCGGCAACAGGCGAACAACTCAGAACTCGGGGGTCAGAACTCAGGGGTCACATCTTGTAACAAACTCAGCAAACAAACTCAGGGGTCAAAAACAAACTCAGGGGTCACAAAAACAAACTCAGGGGTCAAAACTCAGGGGTCACATCTTGTAATATGATATTTCTCTTTAGCCCCTGAACACTCAGACCCTCGCTGCGTGCATTAGAAAATTTGAAATCTAGTTTGTAAGGCCTCATTGTTTCGTGTGGCCTATCGAGTTTCCCCAAACAAAGCCCGCCTGGCATCGCCGGGCTTTAGCAACCTACCTTCAACCACAGCGCGATAATCTTCGCGCTGCCCTTTGCTAAGGATGTATCCCGACACCGCCAAGGCGGGGACCAGCATCAACACGAATGCCCAGGCAAATCCGCCCGGCAAGGCCAAGCCGGCAAGTGACAGCAAATAAAGCGGCCAACTGAACAGCAAGCCGCGCAGGGTGTGTTTGAGGATCAACAACGCACCGAGCAGGAGGCGCAAATTGCGCTGTTTGCGGGAATGGTAGGCGGCGTCGAATACCGCGCGGGTGAATTCGTCCATCGCGGCATTGTCGCCGCCTCAGCGACTGGCGATATTAGTGACAATCATAGGCCACGCCTACTTGCGGCATTTTGGCCAGCCCAGTCTCGCGCGCATGTTCCTGGAACGCCGGGTTGCGCCAGAAGAAAGCGCCGGGCATGGTGGTGGGGATCACCAGGGCGTAGAACAACATACGGCCTACGGCGGCAGCGGCTATGGTTACTGCACCGATCAACACCCAGGTAAGCAAACCCAGCGTACCCTGTGGGACGAAAAGCGCGAATGCCAGAACGGCGAGCAGCGCGACGCCCAACGCGGCATTGCGCGAGCGATAGGTGTGCGAAAAAGTGCTGGTCTGCACCATCTGTGCGGCAGCGCCTTCGCCCCCCATGGCGGGCAGATCACGCGCATGGTATGCCAGCCCCACTAATTCTAAAGCCAAGCCTGCGACCACTGCCCAAGCCAGGTTACCGAGCAGCGCCGCGCTATCGGTCACCAGCGGTGCGAATACGAGGCCGACTGCCAACGGCCCGAGAAACAGCATGGAGCCATAGAAGCTGGTGAGCACTTGCCAGTGATTCCAAAATGGCCGCGCCGGGATGCGGTAAATTTTGTGCATGAAATACAGCGCGGCAATGCCGGACAATGTCGCTCCGTAACCCGTAAATGTTGTCAGCCCCGAGAGCAGATTCGCGGGCAACCACTGGCTCAATTGCGGGAAAGCGGTGAGCACGGTGTAGGCGCCGAGCAGATTGTAGAACACGGCGATGCCCGCCACTTCACGCGACACTGGCGAGTAGCGCAGATTATTGAAGGCGCGATAGAAGCGGTGCGGCTTGCCTAAATGCAGGGTGGAAAGTACCAAGGCCAAGGTTTGCAGGCCGATCATGCCGAACAGAAAGGCCGGGCGCGCAATCGGATGCGCCTCGGCAGCGAGCATATCCAGGCCGAAGAACGGCGCAAAAAACAGCACCAGAAAAGCACCGACCACGGCTTGCGAAACCAGCGTGAACACCACCAACGGATTTTCACGCGTGGAGAGTTTTTTCAACCCCCAGCCCGGCGCGAGTTTTTTGTCGGCGGCTTGCGCTTTATATTGGCCATCGGCTTCGCGCACGTATTGCACCGGGTGACTATCGGTGCGGCTCAGTTCGCGCGGCATGCTTTTCGTTTGCTGAAAGCGGATATTGGGATGCGTGATCGTCGGATCAGGGAAACCGGGGATGGAAATATTCGTCTGAATGCGATTGTCCGGTGTGGTCTCGATCACGCCAAAGTCGAGCGCATTGCCCAGACACGCGGTGACACAGGCGGGTTTCAAGCCTACTTCCAAGCGGTCCACGCACATATTGCATTTCGACACATGGCCCGCGACCGGGTCGAGCTGCGGCGCGTTGTAAGGACACACCCAAGTACAGTAGCCGCAACCAAAGCAGATGTCCGGGTCTTGCAGCACCGCGCCGTATTCAGCAAATTTGGTATAGGCGAGTGTGGGACAGCCCTTGAGGCACACGGGGTCGTCACAATGGTTACACGCCATGGAAATATTCATGCGCGTATAGGATGGATAGGCTCCGCCCTCTACATAGCCGACCGAGCGAAACGCAATGTGGGCCGGGGTGTCGTTCTTCTCCGCGCATGCTGCTTCGCATGCATGGCAGGCGATGCAATTATCAGCGTTGAAATAAAAACCGTGCTGCTTGTAGCGATTGGGATTTTCGTGCACACCCGCATCGCCGTTGATGTTGAGGCTCTGGCCGCGCAAGGCATCGCCCGCCGGCACGGTCTCGATGGACTGGCCCCAATGGTTTTGCGCGGGGTGATCGACCGTCGGCACGAAAGCGTAAGTGGGTTCTTTGGGTCTGGGTTCAAACATAATTCAGCCTTTCAAAATCGTTATTCACGACAGAATACACAGCGTCCACGGAGGAAAATCTATTCATTAAAGACTCCGCGTCCTCTGTGTACTG
>JAYVBU010000248.1:0-5852 GCA_043750335.1 Betaproteobacteria bacterium
ATGGATTTCCTCTCAAGTCTGTTTAATTTGCTGTTCTTTATCGCGTTGATTCTCGGTGTCATCGCGCTCTATTCTTACAACCAGTTGCAAGGTTTGGCGCAAGCGATCAAGGAAAAGACATCGAACGTGCAGGTTGCGATTAGCAAAAAACTATCTTTGCTGAATCAGTTGATCGACGTGGTGAAAAATTTTCAAGAAAGTGAGCAGTTCACGCATTTGAAGCTTGCGCTGGAGGGGGATGCTACGAATTTGATGCGTAGCTATCAGCAATCTGGCACGGTGATGGCGGCGCTTCAGGGTGTTGCTGAGCGGTTTCCGAATTTAAAAGCTAGCGAGCAATATCACCGGCTGATTGATAGCATTCAGCAATGTGAAACGGACATTCAAAATTGTCGCCGTGACTACAACGCTGCGGTAAAGAATTACAACTCGCTGTGTTTGTCGATCCCGACAGTATTCGTCGCGCGTTATATCGGATTTAGCAGCGCGCCTTATCTTGAGTTTGATGTATCTGGTGTGCAGGATGTGACGAACTTAAAGTCGTTTCAAACCGATGATGGTGAGCGTTTGCAGCGCTTATTGCTTGATGCAGGTAGCACGGTTGCCAGCGCTGCGCGCAACTTGACCAGCCACGCGATGCAGGCGGGTAAAACACTCTCGGATAAAGTATTAGACAATTCGGCGACGCGCTATTTTTACATGCAGCCGGGCGGTGTGCCTAATGGACCGGCCACGGTGGATGAGTTGCAGCGCCTGCATGCGGCGGGGCGGATCACGCAGGATTATGTTGTGGCGCAAGCAGGGTCGGGGACGTGGTTGCCGCTTGAATCGATTTTGCTGCGGCCTGCGGGGGCGTAATCGGGCGCATTCGCGCGTCATTGGCCTGGGGGTTAGCGCCTGTTTTGTGGTTGCTGTGGGCGCGAGGGTTTTTAACTAGGCGGCGCGAGCCGCCTTTCTTGTTTGGGGGCGGGGCAGTAAAATGGCTGCAATTTCACGCTACTGAGAAGGTTGTTCATGCCCCCCACCCTTGCCGCCGAGAAGGCGAAATTGTTGTCCGAAGCGCTTCCGTTTATTCAACGTTTTTTTGATAAAACAATCGTTATTAAATATGGTGGCAACGCCATGACCGAGCAGCATCTCAAAGAGAGTTTTGCGCGCGATGTCGTCTTGTTGAAGCTGGTGGGGATGAATCCGGTGATCGTGCATGGCGCGGGGCCGCAAATCGGTGAGCTGTTGAAGCGGATTGGAAAGCAAAGCGAATTTATTCAGGGTATGCGTGTTACCGACGAAGAGACGCTGGATGTGGTGGAGATGGTGCTGGGCGGTTTGGTGAATCAAGAGATCGTCACGCTCATTAATTTGCATGGGGGTAAGGCGGTCGGCCTGACTGGAAAGGACGGCAATTTTATTCATGCGCGCAAATTGTTGGTGCCGAATAAAGACAAGGCGGAAGAGTGGCTGGATATTGGCCAAGTGGGGGAGGTCACCGGCATTGACCCCGAGCTGATTCATCTCTTGGATTCGCGTGATTTCATCCCTGTGATTGCCCCCTTGGGCGTAGGTACTGAGGGCGAGGCTTATAACATCAACGCCGACGTAGCCGCTGGGAAGATGGCCGAAACCCTGCATGCTGAGAAATTTATTTTGATGACCAACACCGCTGGGGTGTTGGATAAGCAAGGTAACTTGCTCACCGGCCTTACCTCTGAGCGGGTAAAGGAGTTGATCGACGACGGTACGATTTCTGGCGGCATGCTGCCTAAAGTAAATTGCGCGTTGGACGCGGTGCACAACGGGGTGAAAACCAGCCACATCATTGATGGCCGCGTCGAGCACGCGCTGCTATTGGAGATTCTCACTAGCGAAGGGGTCGGCACCTTGATTAAGCGGTCTTAAACTCCTTTAACCACGGGTGCACACGGATGAACACTGATAAAACTATAAAAATGAGCTGGGTTGTTTTTATCCGTGTTCATCCGTGTGTATCCGTGGTTCCCAAGTTGTTTTTTCTTTGAAAAGCACCACCATCTGGGTGTTCGACCTCGATAACACCCTGCACAACGCTACGCCGCATATCTTCCCGCATATCAGTCGCGCTATGACGGGCTATTTGCAAACGCATCTGGGCTTGGACGAGCCAAGCGCGAATGCGCTGCGTATTCACTATTGGCATCGTTATGGTGCGACTTTGTTGGGCTTGATTCGGCATCATCCCGAGATCGACCCCGATCATTTTTTGTGGCACACCCATCAATTCCCGCAACTGCACACGATGCTGGTGTTCGAGCGCGGCTTGCGCGGGCTTTTGCTACATTTGCCGGGCAAGAAAATTTTGTTTTCTAATGCGCCGCAGCATTACGCGCGTTTGGTGCTGGCGGCGATGGGTATAGCGGATTTGTTTAGCGATGTCATCAGCGTCGAGCGCACTGGCTTTCGCCCTAAGCCTGACGCGCATGGCTTTCGCCAACTTTTGCGCCAACATGGCATCCGTCCTGCGCGTGTAATTATGGTCGAGGACGATCTGGATAATCTGCGCACGGCAAAGCGCCTTGGTATGCGTACGGTGTGGGTGACCACTTCGAGCAAATCCCCACCCTATGTGGATGTCAGGGTACAATCGCTGCGCCAGTTAAGGCGTGTGTTGGCCTCTGTTGGTACAAAAACAAAAGCGATTTAGCCGCCAAATAACGCAAATAAACAGCGCGTGATTTGGTTTAAACATGCGCGTTATTTCGCGGCTAAGCACTTAACAAATACATTGGGAGGAGAGACCATGGCAGCAAAACCCGGCGAGCGCAAAAACCAAATTCTGCAAACCCTGGCAGAGATGTTGGAAAAGCCACAGCAAGAAAAAATCACTACTGCGGCACTCGCAGCGCGGCTGGATGTATCGGAAGCCGCTTTATACCGACACTTCGCAAGCAAAGCTCAGATGTTTGAAGGCTTGATCGAGTTTATCGAGCAAACGCTATTTGGCTTGATTAACAAAATTACCGCCGATGAGACCGATGGCCGCAAGCAATTGGACGGTATCATTTCCTTGCTTTTGGGCTTCGCGCAGAAAAACCCGGGCATGACCCGCGTGTTGATCGGTGATGCGTTGGTCAACGAGAATGAGCGCCTGCAAGCCCGTATCAACCAACTGCATGACCGTATCGAGGCCACCCTGCGCCAAGCCTTGCGTATTGCTTCGACGACGCATGAGGGAGCAGAGCCGGTGGACTCGAACGCGATGGCGAATATGATGCTCGCCTTTGTGGTGGGCCGTTGGCATCAGTTTGCCAAGAGCGGTTTTAGGCGCTCTCCGCTCGATTTGCTCGATGTGCAAAAGGCCGCGCTCCTGTCCGTAGCTTAGATACACATTTACGCTCATTCGCATTCGTCTGGGGATGCCGCTCGGCATCCCTATCAAGTTTTCTCGCGCCCCTCCGTTAATTCATTTGTACAGATACGCTGCCACGACTCGGGTAGCGGTATCTTGATTCGCGCTAAGTCATTTCGCGCATTGATTTTGGAGACACGCCATGAAAGCGCAAACCGTATCTATTCGCCGTACAACCTGGTTATCTGTCCTGTTAGTGGGCGCTGTTATTGCCTTTTGCTCGGTCAATAATGTGCGCGCCGATTCTCTGCCCGACACACTTCATGCTCAAGTGATACAGGTTTAAGTAAGCATGGCTGGGGGTTCATGGCGATGGCGGCTGTGAACGGGGCATAAAGTTTTTGCACCGAGGTCCGCTATTCAGTAAGCCTTTGCCCGTAAACAAATAGAGTTCATCCGACATTGTCCAAATACAGGAGAAAAACATGCATGAGTATTTTTTGAATAAATTGCTGCCCCATTCGATATTGCCGGGCCTGATGTATGGCTTGGCGCTCTGTTTTGGCGTGAGCGCTCCCGTCTATGCCGATCTCACGCCCGATGCGCAGGCAAAGGTCGATTCGTATAAAAAGAAGTTAGTCGAATGGGCGGCGAATACGACTATCGTGGCGGCGGCGAAAGAGTCCAACGCCAAGGGTGGATTAGTGGCCGGTATGGGCAATGCGAAGTGGGATGACTTAGCGGATACCGATCAGGTAGTGAAAAGTTTTCAAACCAGCGCTGCTGGCAAGCTGGTAACCCAGTGGGAGGCAGACAAAATTTTGGACAAGCTGTACGTGCGCGATGAAAAAGGCAACCTGGTCGCTGGCAGCAATAAGCCCTTGCTCTACAACAATGCCAATCGCCCGCCTTTTGCCGGCCCGTTTAAAGGCCAGCCTTGGGCAGCTAATGAAGCGAAACCTGATCCCACGACGCAAAAGAAAAGTGTGCAGCTTGGTGTGCCAATCATGGACGGCGGCAAGCCAATCGGCGTACTGCAAACTGCGATTTTGGTGGACTAATTGCTGCATTGCCGCGCGATATGGGTAGCTAAGTGAGCGCGCAAGGCACACGACCCCATTGCGGTTTAAAGCAAAAACAAAGCGGAAAAAAAAGATGAAAACATTATGCAGTTTAAAAGTAGGCGCGCGACTGGCCGTGGGCTTTGGGGTGCTCTTGAGCTTGCTGATGGCGCTGAGCGTAATCGCTATTTCACAGTTGGCCGTACTACAAACCAATCTGGAAAAAATCGTCAAGGATGAATCGGTGAAGGTCGGGCTCACCAACACCATGCGCGACGCGGTACGCTTTCAAGCTGTTGCCTTGCGCGATGTGGTGATGCAAGAAGATCTCTCATTCAAGAAAAAAGAACTCAAGTTGATGAAAGAGGCGCGCAAGAAATATCAGGGTGCGGCCGACGCGCTGGAGCAGCGAGTGGCTGACGTGGCGGGCAAGGATGCGCTGGCCAGAATTAAAGTGGCAGAAGCGGCGGTGCAGCCGGGCGTGGAGGCGGTCATGGATTTTACGCTCTCCGATAATCATCTGGAGGCGGGCAAGGCGGTGCGCGATAAAGTTCGCCCACCCCAACAGGATTTATTGAAACAACTGGATGATATGGTAGCGATGCTAGAGGCATCTACTCAAGCGGCAGCGGCGCAAGCAGAGAACGCCTATAAAACCGCGCGCGTGTTTGTGATTGGTTTGAGTTTGGCTGCGATTGTGATCGGCGCGCTGATTTCGTTTATGACGACGCGCAGCATTACGGGCCCCCTGGATCAGGCAATGACGGTGGCGCGGCGCATCCAGCAGGGGGATTTGACGAGCCAAGTGACGGTGACAGGGCATGACGAGTTGGCGAATTTGCTCCACGTACTAAAGGAAATGAATCACACCTTGTCGCACATTATCACTGGCGTGGCCGAGGCGGCTGACACTGTCGCGAGCTCGTCGCAACAGGTGTCGAGCGAGGCGGCCTTGCTCAGCACACGCGCCGAGATGGCATCCGAACGCGTGATGCAGGTATCCGCCGCCATGGAGCAAGTGACGGTGTCGATCTCTGAAGTGGCAGCTGGCGCGGATAGCGTGGCGAGCGCTGCGTTTAAAACGAAAAAAGTCGCCAGCGAGGGCAATGTCAATATCGCGCGCAGTGTACAGAGTACGCAGCGCATCGTGTCGAGCGTGGAAAATTCTAGCAATACGATTCAGGAGCTGTCTGATGCAATTCGTAAAATTAGCGAAGTCACGCGCGTCATTAAGGAAATTGCCGATCAAACCAATCTGCTAGCCTTGAATGCGGCGATCGAAGCGGCTCGCGCGGGTGAACAGGGGCGCGGTTTCGCCGTGGTGGCGGATGAAGTGCGCAAGTTGGCCGAGCGCACCGCGACCAGCACGACCGATATTTCGCAAATGGTCGAGGCAATCAGTAACAAGACTGTCGCTGCAGTGGACTCGATGCAGCAAGTGCGCATGGAGGTGCAAGAGGGCGCGGCCA